>JAEUSA010000306.1 GCA_016788945.1 Leptospiraceae bacterium | reverse complement strand
TTCGGTCGCGGTAAAATCGCGCAGCAATAGGCCTCCGGGATTTGCCGTTGTCTGCGATTTGATGAAAATGAAAAAATGTTCTGAGGCATAACTCAGTTTCCACAGATTCGGATTCTTATAATTAGAGCCTGTCGGAACATTATCGCCCTTACCACTCAGAAGATATTGAAAGGAGATTCGCCCCACAGCGGGCGCATAAAAATCCACCTCACCCAACCAGGCCGAGCTTGGCAACGTGAAGTATTGTGCGTAGTGCTCGGTATAATTCGAAACATACCCTGCATAAACGCCAAACATGCGATTGTGGAAAGGCCGGCTGAAATCTTCAGACACCTTCTCTGTCTCTTTAATTTGTGTGGCGATCGCTGTGGTATCTTTTACCGTTTCGATTTCAGTTGTCGCTGCTTCTTCTTGAACTTCCTTTTTTTCCTCAAGATCCACTTTCTGAACAACTTCGGGTTCAGCGGCGACCGGTTTCGGGCGGCGTATCATACGTTCGACAAAATCACCTTTGTTCGCTTCAAATGTCCAGCTGCCACGGCGGGGTTTGACATAATATTTTGAGTGCATGTGCAAACCTTCTACCCGCACAGAGATTTTGTGCCCTGTTTTCCGCGATCTGACGCGCAACGGCGTTTTTGCATTCGGCATATACTTTGCCCCGGTGGGGAAAACTTCTGCGGGTTTACTACCTTCCGGAAAGTTGAATACGGTACCAATGGGCAGCCAAACTTCTTCATATTCTATAGGGGCCTCAGGCGGATTTACAGCAGCTTCTGCTTTGGTTTCAACTTTCGGCTTGCCATCACCCTTTTGCGCAAAAACAATCGCCGTCGATAGTGCCATAGCTCCCAATAGTGAGAAAAAGAAATTGCGTTTCATAGTGTTTTTCCGTCGGGCGTTCTGCTATATTATTTGGCGGTGTAAACTTTTCACGGTTTCGTAAGCTTAAATAACTCGGCGGATAAGACCCCTGCTAATGCATCAGGCTCTGGCGTTTCTGTAAACTCGGCGTGGTCGGTTTTCACTGCTGTTTCTCGCCCAATGGCATAAATTGCCCAACTGGCGACGAAACTCTGGTCATACACCTTGAAGAAAATTTCGATGGCGTAAGTTGCTTTACCGGCCTTCTCCGCACTGACCAGATCGAACGATTTATTTTTCTTAATCCGTGTGGCCATAGCTTGCTGCAGCTGATCTGCATAGCCAGTAGCCTTATCGAGGGCTTCAGCACCGCCGTTTGCGGCAACAATCTTGCGCACAAAAACTGATGTGGCCCCTGCCTTTTGAGGCGTCACAGCATCAGCGATCGGGATCGTGAGCCAAAGGGTAATCAGGCAGAAAATTCCCAACTTCATGTACAACCTGTGATCCGTGAATATTCTGGATGTCAAGATTGTATGCGCCGTGGTCAATTGTTCATATCAGCGTTGTTTGTGGGTGCCGTTTGGTCAAACGCATTCGCGGCGACAGCGCATGGCAGCTTGTCCATCGCCGGCTGTATACCAGAGGATAGCAAGATTGAAATCAGTGGCCCCTCGGGAAGTCATACCGTTGACTGCAAATCACCCTTGCTCATTGAAGATATCCCGATAGGAAAATATACGGTCACTGTTCGCCATCCACAAAAGAAACCCCTGCGCCAGAAACTCGAGATCAAATCCGGAGAAACAGTTAGGAAAGTTCTGCAAAAGTCATGTTCGCGCTGGGCGCGAACGCATGTAGCCGCGCAAATCAGGGCATTTGCGCTCCTAATTTTGGCTTTTGCAGAACTTCCTCAGCTGGCCTGAAATTCGTCTGCCTTAGGGCAGAATTCTCTTAGAACAAGCACCCTAACGCCACACCACCCCGCACTTCGCTGAGATAGACTGCGCCGGTATCGGCTGTCGACAACTCACCAAACACATAGCGCACAGAAAAAGTCACGTGGGCGTGTTTTGTAAAAAACCAATGCATACCAAATAGCGGAGAAAGTATCGGATAAGGTTTGAGCGCCGAAATACCACCGGTTGTCATCTCAGCAGAGGCCATGCCAATACCGGGTTGAAAACCCGCAAAATAACTGAACGACGCACGGCGGTTAAAATTGTAGACCAGCCCTATCATCAGCTGATAACTCTGCCGCAGCGCCCCTTCTTTCTGCTGCCCGGCATAACCGTAGAGATCCGTTCGCGTGGAGACGCTGCCAGTGGAATAAAACTCCGCTTCAGCACCGGCACCGTAAACGACGGTCTTGCCCGATGTGAAGAAGCCGGGAGAAAAGTTCAACGATAGGCGTTTTGCCGCAGGCGTAACCTGCTGCGAATACGCCGCTGTCGTCAAAAACAATGCTGAAAGCAAGAAACCCGCTTGTCGCATCGGTTTCATGTCATGCGAATCGCACCGTCGAGGCGAATCACTTCGCCGTTGAGGTAAGTGTTCTCGATGATAGCCTGCACGAGCTGCGCAAATTCTGTGGGCTTACCCATACGAGGGGGAAAAGGTATCGTTTGCACAAGTTCTTCGGAGGCCTTGCCGGGTAGTCGTGCGACCATCGGCGTCTCAAACGCCCCCGGCGCAATCGCCATTACACGAAAACCGTACTGCGCCATCTCGCGCGCCAGCGGTAGGGTCATACTGGCGACACCCCCCTTCGATGCTGAATACGGCGCCTGCCCCACTTTACCATCGTACGCCGCCACTGAGGCCGTATTGATAAACACGCCGCGTTCGCCATCCGCATTGGGTTCTTGCTTCGCCATCGGCGTCGACGCAATGCTGATGACGTTATACGTGCCGATCAGGTTCACTTCGATTATCTGGCGGGCCGCATCGAGCGCGCCGAATTTTTTTTTCGACACGGTTTTGACCACATTACCGATGCCGGCACAATTCACCACGCCGTGTAGGCCGCCAAATCTGCTGAACGCGAGGTCGACTGCTGCCTGCACCTCATCGGGCGAGGTGACGCTCGTGCGGATGTAGACCGCCTCGGGAGGTAATTCACCCTGTTGCATATCGGCGACGATCACGTTGCCGCCATGGGCAATCAGCCGGTTTACGGTGGCGAGGCCCAAGCCCGAAGCCCCGCCGGTCACGAGAAAAGTACTGCCCTTGATGTGCATAATCTGAGGCTTTTGCCGCGCCGGCGGCGGCAAGTCGATTTCGGGTCATAAACTCCCCCACTCCTTTTTTGGCCCTGGTGAACTACTGTTTACCATATAGTTCATACAGGCCAAAAATGCCGACTGAAAAACTGACATTATCCGAGAAAATCCACCGCGCCGCGGAGCAGATCATTGAAAGCGAAAGCCGGCTCGTCATCAAAGCCTACGGAGTCATTCACTCGACCGAAGATTTTATGCGAGCATTTGTGCGGCAGGTGATGCAGCGCTTTAACCGCAGCGATTTGGCCCCCGCCGTTGAAATTGTCATCAAAGAGCTGACAATGAATGCCGTGAAGGCGAATTTCAAAAAAATCTATTTTGCCGAAGCCGGGCTCGATATGGAAAACCCTGAGCAGTATGAGAACGGTATGGCCGCCTTTCGCGACATTATCGACGAGAATATTTTCGTCGATTACGGCAAAAAAGCACGCGCCGCCAAACTCAGTGTCGAGACGATTTTTGATTTCGATAAAGACCGCGTGATCATTGAAGTGCGCAATAATACACCGATGGCCGAACACGAAGAAAAACGCGCGCGCGAAAAACTCGATCAAGGGCTCAAATGCGAAGACATTGCGGAGTTCATGCTCAACTCGCTCGATGAGACCGAAGGCGCTGGCATGGGTCTCGTACTGTGCCTGACCACGATGCGTTCGGCCGGCATTGATCCGCGGTTATTGTCACTCTATTCTGATTTTAAGAACGAAACCGTAGCGCGCGTAGAAATTCCACTGCACGCGGGGTATGTGCCTTCCCGTGCGCGTTTTCAGCCCGCGCTCGCAGGTTGAGCGTTTAACCCGTTGACGCTGGCAGCGAAAACGCCAGCGCTCCTCCATGAAGATTTCCTTTTTTGCGGGTATTTTTCTCTTCACGATTTTTCTCACCACCGGGAGCACTTGGGCCAACACCGAAATCTGCGGCGCTACGGGCGAAAAAGCCGCCGAACTCGAGAGCAAAGGTGACCTCACGACCGCTGTCTGGTGTTATGCCAACCACAAGAACTGGCAGGCGGCCGTCGCGCTGCAGAACACTCGTTCATGCGCCGCAACGCCTGGCCCGCCGATTACCAGGGCAACCACGAAGGTTTTTACAGCCGCAAAATGCAGGGGAAATAATCTCTGACGTGAAACCATCACTCTGGCACATAGCCGGACTTTTTCTGCGTCTCGGCGCTACCGCATTCGGGGGACCGCTGGCGCATATCGCGTTAATGCGCCATGAGTTTGTGCTGCGCCGCGGCTGGCTCAGCGACGAAAAATTTGCCGAACTGATCGGCCTCACCAACCTGATCCCCGGCCCCAACAGCACCGAGATGGCGATTCATCTTGGCCATTTTCGCGCGGGCTGGCGCGGATGTCTCTTCGCGGGAGCAGGTTTTATTCTGCCTGCAGTCTTGCTCACTCTCATCGTCGCGTGGTTTTATGCCGAATACGGCAGATTGCCGCAGATACAGGCGCTGCTCTTCGGCATCA
>JAEUSA010000295.1 GCA_016788945.1 Leptospiraceae bacterium | reverse complement strand
TCTTCGAGGTCTTCCTGTGTGATTGCTTTGACAGTGGCCTGCGTGCCGACAGGCATAAAAACAGGGGTATCTATCGTAATAGAAGAGGCATCGGACTCCGCGCCGGGCGTTGCCCGGCCAGCGGCCGGCTGGAGGCCGTTTTTGCGCGGTGGCGTGCGCCTGAAGGTGAGGCGGCCGGCGCGGGCTGATCCTTCGGTGGCTTCGATGTCAAATTGCATGGGTTAAAAAATATGCCGTCAGGTGTTCGCAGAAGTTAGTGCGGAACAGCCTCAGGACCCTGCGGGGAAGTCTCGGCGAAAAGCATTTTCGCGCAGTCTCGGGAGTGAAATCTGTCTTGATGCAGATTCCGAAGTTGCCTGCAAAACCTGTCTACTTGCCGTTCGTCACCGAACTGGATTTTTTTGAACTCTTCGGCCGCATCGAACAGAAGTTCGACACCTGTTTTCTGCTTGAGTCGATGGGCGAGCAGAGCTATGATTCGCGGTATTCCGTGATCGGCTTTGCGCCCGATTTCGATCTGATCGGCGCGCCGGGTGCAGTCATCGTGCGCCAAGGTGGCAAAGAAGAAAAAATCGCTGCGGCGAATCCCTATTATTTTTTGCGTGATATACTGCCGCGCGATGTGCTCACGCGCAACTATGCAGGTGGTCTTGTCGGCTATCTCGGCTATGATTGCGGTAATTTTTTTGAGCCGACATTAGAACTGCAAGCGCATGCGGATTTCCCGCCGTTTCATATGGGTCTGTTCACCGATGGCCTGTTGCATGACAAAATGACGGGCGAAACGACGTATTTTCATTTTCTCGCCGACCGACGCGAAATGATTGCCGCCGCCGCGGCAACGCCGCGCAGCAAAAGCGAAACGCGCGTGCGCCCGCTCGGGCAATCGAAGAGCCGTGAACAGCACGCCGTCATGGTCGAAGCGGCGAAACAAGAGATTCTCGACGGCAATACCTTTCAGGTGCAGATCGGTTTCACTGAATCGTACAAGGTGTCTGGTGACTGGCTGAATATCTACGCGAGTCTACGCGCTATTAATCCCTCACCGCACATGTTCTTCATGAAATTTGGCGGTGGGGGTCGTACGCATCGACTGGTCGGGGCGAGCCCCGAATTGTTATACCGCCAGAGGCAGGGCGAGATGGAGAGTTTTCCGCTTGCGGGTACGACGCGGCGCGGCAAGAACTTCGAAGAAGACCAGCAGCTCGTGCGGGCATTGTTGTCTGATCCCAAAGAAATCGCCGAGCACAACATGCTGGTCGACCTGCACCGCAACGACCTCGGCCGTGTCGCGCGTTATGGTTCGGTCAAAGTGCGGCGGATCTTTGATGTGAAGAAATTTTCGCACGTACAGCACATCTCAAGCGAGGTCGTAGGCCTCATTGCACACGATCAAGATATGTTCACCGCGCTCGCCTCATCGTTTCCGGCAGGCACCCTTTCGGGGGCGCCCAAAATCGAATCGATGAAAATCATCGACCGAATCGAAAATGAGCCGCGCGGTCCCTACGGTGGCGCTGTCGGCCATTTCGGCTTCAATGGCGATTGTACGTTTGCCATCCCCATTCGCACAATCTTCGGCGCCGATGACGGGGCGTTCATTCGCGCCTCGGGTGGAGTCGTGTTCGATTCAACTGCTGCAGGTGAATATCAAGAGATTCAGAACAAACTGGCTGCAGTCAAAAAAGCACTGGCGGAGTACATCGCATCAGACGGAGCGGATCACTGATGAAAATACTGATCGTTGACAATTACGATTCTTTCACGTATAATCTCTATCAATATATTGGTGAAGTGCTCGAAGAATCGGGCAGGGCGTTCACCGTCGACGTGATCCGCAATGATGAAAAAACTTACGAGCAGCTGAATGCAGCTTCATACGACCGCATCGTGATATCTCCCGGCCCCGGAAATCCGGCGGACACGAAATATTTCGGTGTGTGTACCAGAATTCTGCAGAACCCGGCGCCGACGCAGAAAATTCTCGGGGTTTGTCTCGGAATGCAGGGTATGGCTCACGTTTATGGCGGCAAAGTCGTGCGTGCTGCGCTGCCGATGCACGGCAAAACCTCGCCGATTGAACACGATGGGCAAGGGGTGTTCGTCGGTCTGCCACAGGGTATTGAGGTCATGCGCTACCACAGTCTGATCGCTGAGGAAAAATCTCTACCCGATACGTTGGTAATTACCGCGCGTACGCAAGGTGATCAGGCGCAAGAGATTATGGGACTCAGGCATAAAAACCTGCCCGTCGAAGGTATTCAATTTCATCCCGAATCGTTTGCCACCGAAGGCGGCAAGCTGATGTTGAAGAATTTTCTTTTT
>JAEUSA010000293.1 GCA_016788945.1 Leptospiraceae bacterium | reverse complement strand
ACCGGGGGAATTCGCTGTGAAAAGGCCGGGGCATACCTCAGAAAACAGGGCTACCGTAATGTGTACCAGCTCGAGGGCGGGGTGATCAACTATGCACACGCGGTAAAAGAAGAAGGCTTACCCTCAAAATTCAAAGGGAAGAACTTTGTGTTCGATGAACGTCTCGGCGAACGCATAACCGACGATGTGCTTTCAAAGTGCCACCTCTGCGGAGCCGTCAGCGACCGGCAGACAAATTGCGCGAATGAAGGCTGCCATGTGCTGATGATACAGTGCGAAGAATGTGCGGCGAAACTGAATAATTGCTGCAGCGAAGAATGCCGCGAAATAAGTCTTTTACCCGCAGCCAAACGCCGCGAACTCCGCAAAGCCGATGCCAAATTAAAGACGCAGGCTTGGTTCAGTAAAAAAATCCGCAAGCCCGCTACATAGCAGCAAGGTCGGCCAACACCGCGCGGCTGAAGCGACCGATAAAAATTCGGATATCTTCTTGCACGCGTTCGTTGGGTCTGAACTTTTTCACCCAGATCTTCATGCCGATGCGGATAAAGCTGTTTTCGAGAAACTCGGTAGATGCCGATGCATGCAGCGTTGCCAGCGCTCCGCGTTTTCTCCATGCCAGTTCGGCGCGTGTGCCTTCGCCGTTGTTGGCCTTAAACGCGGTCTGCGCGAATTTGTTCATCAGTGTTTGCAGATCTGAAGGAATCGACATGTCGATCAGCCAGGTCGGTAAAACACCGAATAGTGCTCCCGATATTTTCCCTTCGGGCATGTGCGTGACTTTGGCAAAAAACGACATGCGGTCGGTATTCGCCTGATAGCGCAGGTACGCGCCGATGTTGCCGGTGCTGATCTTGAGGCCATGCACGTTGACAAAAAAGTTGGTCGAAACATAAAATTTATGGTCGTTCGGTCCGGCAAAGGTGATTCCTTCATTCAGCGCCACCTGACCGTCTTTGCCGGTGGGTAATATTTTACCACCGCGGGTTTTGAAAGCGAGAAAAAATTCTTCAGTCTGTGCGTTGAGAATAAACGCGAAGACATTGCGCCCTTTGGTGTCGCTGATATAAACCTGAAGAACGAATAAATTGCGAATATCGCGCAGAAATTTGCGCAGTTGTGGATATTCACTTTCCAGCGCCGCAAGGCGAAATTTACCGCGCGTCGTGACGTCGGTATAACTGCCTGTGGCTGTGCTCTTCACCTCGGCGAAACTTTTCAGTTCTATAAATTTGGCAAGCATTGCCGAGGCGGCTGGAAAATCTGCCGCGGCCTGATCGATTACCCGGCGCGCCGGCCCGGTGATTTCCGCAAAGTGCGGCGAAGGCGCGACGCTGAGTTTATTGATATTGTCGGGATCATAAACGCGTAACACACCTTCGATAAAACGCGCGAGCCCCTGCGATTCAAATTGCCGCAGACCTGCGTCAAAGATGAGTTGTGCGGTGTACGTGCGGTCGCCGGCAATGTCGTTTTTGCGCATGCGGTATTCCGCTCGTGCGTTGCCGAGAGCCGAAAAATCGATCGCCGCGGGAGAGAGTGAAACGGTATAACTGTCGCCCCGGTTGCGGCCATTCAGCGTGACGGAGCGAAAGTTGTCATTGGTGGGCTTAAGCCATGCGCTGTCGTAAATCCGCCCGAAATCAAAATCTTCGAGCGCGTCATTCATAAACACAAAGAACTTCTGCGCCTCAGCATCGTACGTGAGTTTTTCGCTCATCGTATTCATTACGCCCATCAGCTCGCGCATGACGCCAATGCCCGAGTTGGCCGGCCCCATCGACCTGACCGCATCACGAAAGGTCGCGGCGCCAAGGGGTAGGGTGAGTAGCAGGGCAAGGGGAAGAAGCCGCGTTCGCAGGTGCATGTAGATTACTGCAATGCGCGCCGCTGCCGCCAAGCAAAAACTATAGCTATGGAATTCCAATGCGCGCGCATCGCAAAAGGCTTGACAGCAAGTGAGAATTATTCTCATTGGCAGTATGATCATTTGCAGCTGCGCAAATATCAATGACCGGCAGGTACGCGAAGCCCTGACCGCTGGCGCCCGCACTCTGGCCGACGTACAGGTCAAGACCGGTGCGGCAATGGGCTGCGGGCGCTGCCGCGAAAGCGTCAATGAAGAAATCGCCCGCTTTTGCGGTGCCGATCAAAAAGTTCCTTATCACGCTCCGCAACTTCTGCCGTCCGCTTGAGCAGCCCCTTATTCACTTGGCGCGCGGCACTCAGGCTGCGGATTGCCTCATGCTCTATACTTTGGGTGAACTGCGCCCCGTGACCGGGGCAGATGCCTACATTGCCCCCAGTGCAACCATCATCGGCGATGTCGCGTTGGGGGAGAAAAGTTCGGTCTGGTATGGCTGTATTCTCCGTGGCGATGTGCACAGCATCCGCGTGGGTGATGAGACGAACATACAGGATGCCAGCGTGATCCATGTAACCGGCGGCAAATTTGCCACGACCATCGGTTCACGTGTCACCATCGGCCACCGCGTGCTGATCCACGGCGCAACCATTATGGATGACGGATTTATCGGTATGGGAGCAACTTTGCTCGATGGG
>JAEUSA010000284.1 GCA_016788945.1 Leptospiraceae bacterium | reverse complement strand
TAGAGATCGATATGCGGCAAATCGCCCAGTGTATGCTGTAGATTATATTTCGCCGCTCGGCGGATAATCAGCGGCAAGTCGAATGATTTGCCGTTGAAGCTCACGAGCGTTTTGCCGGGTGTTGCCGCGATAAATGCTGCGAGTATATCTTCTTCTCCCGCAGGTGTCGTGGCAAAACACTGCACGACTTCGGTGTGGGTACCGTCGTGTGTGGCATACCCGATTAAGAACGGGTAGGTCTGTTCAGAACTGCCGAGCCCGGTGCTTTCGAGGTCGAAGAACAGTAAATCCTGTGGGGCAATATCACGCCGAAAATCAAATGCAAGTTTTTCTCCGCAATGCAGCGTTTCGTGTGAGACTGGGTGTCGCTGATAAATCTGCTTGTGGATGCTGATATCAGCCGCATGATCTCGGCGCGCGTTAGAAGGTTGGCCGGTGTCAGCCTGTGGTTGCGCGGGGGGAGACTTCTTCGCGTACGCCCTGAGCCTGTCCTCAAGCGAGGCCATAGAGGTCGGCGAGTTCTTCAAGCTGCGCGCTCAGAATCGAGGTGATCGCCTCTTTGGCTGCCGGCTCGGTGACCTGCAACAGCGACATCTTGAGCGCGGTGCGTTTTTCAGCGAGGTTGCCGGTATTTTCAAAGATCGTGATCAGCTGCGGGTAGAGCGACTGTGCCAGTTGCGGGGCCATACCTTTCTGCTGTCCCGCGGCGAGCGCGCGCGAAAGCGTCAGCGAAACTTTGCGGTAGGCCTCGACCTCATCTTTGAGTTTGTTCGCCACACCGGCGTCCACTTTCGCCCGCTGCATGACTTTGTGTATTTCGTCAGACCAGGCGATATCTTGCTGCTGTGCCGCTTTCTGGAACAGCGTGTAATAGGTGTACGCCGATTGCTGAATCGGCGTCAGCGATTGGTAAAACTTTGCATAACCGGCCTGGTCGGCTGCTTTTACATAACGGCCTACGGTATTGACGATCTGCACAAAGGTGCGAAAGGTAATCTGCTGCGGCACGGCGGGCATTCCGCTGTCTACTTCGTCGCCTTCATCAGAACCGGTATCGGGCACGTAGGTGAGCGGGCGTGCGGTAATAAAGAAGGATGCATAACGCTGCAGCAGTACTTCACCGGGCTGCGGTTTGGGGCCCGAACCCTGTGGTGCCTCACCCGGTAGTACGAGTTCGGCCGCTTTGAGTTTTTCTTCGGCCTCGGCTTCGGGGTCAAACGGCTTATAAGTTAATGGCGGTGCCTTCGCGAAATCGGCCGCATAAAGCATGATCAGGTCGTTTGACGGCACACGGTACGGGTTTTCGTATTCGGCCTTGTATTTCGGTATTTCGGTTTCGAGCAGCTTCTCTTTGACTTTTTCGAGCTGCGGCATGAAATTCTGCCCGATATAGGCACCGAGACGCCCGGCGTTGGGTTCTTTAATGAACGCGGCAAACTGGGGCAGCTGATCGAAATAATCGTCGAGCTTTTTGATCACCTGCGTGATGAACGCCGGTAGCCTCTGACCCATTGCCTGCGCTTCGGCGGGCGGCTGCTTCAGCGCCTGCTGCGCATAGTGCACGAGCAGACGCTGCATCGTCATCATATACGCGCGGCTGAGGCCCGTTTCTGACAACTCATAGTTGCCCTCAGATTTTTTGCTGATCAGTGGCTGGTGCATCAGGCAGCGGTGGATTTCAGAAAGTGCTCGGCGGCCAAGACGTAACCGTCGGCCCCGAGGCCGACGATGACACCGTGTGCAATCGCGCTGAGGTATGACTGGTGGCGAAACTCTTCACGCGCGTACACATTGCTGATGTGTACTTCGATAAAGGGAACCTTGACCGCCGAGAGCGCATCGCGAATGCCGATCGAAGTGTGCGTCAGGGACGCGGCGTTGATGATCAGCCGGTCATCGGCCGTCAGCTTATGAATATAATCGATGATTTCACCCTCGCTGTTCGACTGGAAAAAACTGAGTTCTGCCCGCGTGCCCACGGCCGTACGGATGTTTTTTTCCAGGTCGGCGAGGCTGAACGTACCGTAAAAACCGGCTTCGCGGCGGCCGAGCATATTCAAATTGGGTCCGTTAACGACGAATAGCCGCATTATGCTAACGTCTGAAATTCTTTCAGGCTCGCAAGCAGTTCTTGCTCGCTTACTGGCTGTGGCAGCCGCGCTTCGCCGAGAGCTGCGAGGGTGCCGAAACGGATCGTCCCCTGTTGGTTTGTCTTGTCTGCCCGCATCAATTTGATCAGGGCTGAGTTACTCCATAACCCGGGTTTTTTCGCAGTTTTCAGGTCGGCGAACGAGTTCGGCAGAGCATATTTTTTCAGCAGGTTTTCAATCCGCAGTTCGGCCTCGGCGCTCAGGTGGCCGAGCCTTCGCGAAAGCAGGGCAGCAAAACGCATGCCGACGGCAACCGCTTCGCCGTGTAATACACTTCTATAGCCTGTGCGCGCTTCAATCGCGTGGGCAAGAGTGTGGCCAAAGTTCAGAAATGCCCGCACCGACTGCTCTTTTTCGTCTTTGACGACGACATCGGCCTTGATGCGAATGCAGGCAGCCGACAGATCAGCAAGAAAGGCAATATCGCGCGTTTTATGATCGTATGCCTGTCGCTCGAGCAGGTGTACCAGCGATGCGTCGGCTATAAGGGCGGTTTTTATTGATTCGGCGAGTCCACAGCCCAATTCGCGCGCAGGCAGTGTCTTGAGCAGGCGCGGCATGACGATCACGGCCCTCGGTTGATGGAAAACACCGACGAGGTTCTTTCCCGCTTTGATATTGACCGCGGTTTTACCGCCCACCGATGAATCGACCATGGCCAATAGCGTGGTCGGCAGCTGAATGAAGTCGATACCACGCATGAACACACCGGCCAGAAAGCCGGTCAAATCACCGACGACACCGCCGCCGATCGCAAAAAGGCGGCTCTGCCGGGTCGCGCCGCCGCGCACAAGTTCATTGGCTATGCGCTCGAGCGAAATAAAACTTTTGCTCGTTTCGCCCGCGGCGATGCGCAGAAATTTTACCCCGGGTAGAGAACGACGGAAATCCCGACCGTAAAACCTGTCGACGTTGGCATCGATGAGGGCAAAATCTGCCGCGCGCGCTTCGCGCGCTACATCGGTCAGGTCGGCAAACGAATCACTGTAACGGACATCGTATTCTCTGCCGGGCAGGGCGACGTTGATCGGGGCAGGCAAGGTATTCCTTAAAGCGAGCCGATCAGTTCATCGAGTTTCTGCACTGCCGCGTCCATCGTCTGTTTGCGCACGTTGAGCGGCGGAGCGAGGCGCAGCACATTGTTGCCACCGCGCCCGATGAGTAATCCGTGTTTGAGGCTTTTTTCGACGAGTGGTCGAGCTTCAATACCTTCTTTCATCACGATGCCGATCAGAAGACCTAAACCGCGGACCTCGATAATTTTTTCGGGATACTTTTGTTTCAGCTTGCCAAGCAGCGACATCAGGTAGCGAGAGCTTGACTGAACATGGTCGAGCAGTTTTTCCGATTCGATCGTGCGCAGAACTTCGTATGCGACGGCGGTCGCGAGATGGTTGCCACCAAATGTCGAGCCGTGCATGCCTTTTTCAAATACACCCGCATGCTTTTCTGCCACGAGCATGGCACCGATCGGAAAACCGCCGCCGAGCCCCTTCGCCATTGTCAGCAAATCGGGAATGATACCGTAATGCTGGTAGGCGAAATAATGCCCACTGCGCCCCGTGCCGATCTGTATTTCGTCTAAACACAGCAGTGCACCTTCTTCGTTGCAGCGCGCGCGCGCAATTTTGAGAAAATCTGCCGACAGCGGAATTACGCCCGATTCACCGAGCACGGGTTCTAAAATCACGCCACAGGTGGTTGCATCGATTGCCGCAGAGAGTGAAGCGATGTCGTCTACCTCGACGAATTCGATATGACCGAGAATTTCTCCGAAACCCTTTTGGATTTTGTCTTGGCCGGTAACCGAGAGTGCGCCGAATGTGCGGCCGTGAAAGCCGTCTTTAACCGCGACAATTTTCTGCCGCGCCGGCTGTTTCGTCTGACCGTAGGCGCGCATGAATTTGATCGCCGCTTCATTCGCTTCGGTGCCCGAGTTGCAAAAGAACACCTTGCCGGGAAAATTGATCTCGACCAGAGCGCGCGCCAGCTGAGCCTGTTGCTGGTTGAAAAACAGGTTCGAGGTATGCCACAACATCTCGGCCTGCGTGGTGAGCGCTGCGATGAGGTCTGAGTGCGCGTGGCCGAGCGCGGTAACGGCTATGCCGCTCAGAAAATCAATATACTCTTTGCCTTCGGTATCGTAGAGGCGGTCGCCGGCGCCATACTGAAAGGCGACGGGCATGCGCGCATAAGTCTGCAGCACATACTTTTCGTCGAGTTCGCGGATTTCTTTGAGCGACAGACGTTCAGCAGGGTCAAATGCATTATGCTCGCGTTGCGCCACTGCCACCGGCGCATTTTTTTCGGTTATGCCAAAGACTTCGCGGGCCGATTCCGCGGTTTTATATTCATCCGCCATAGTTGCCTTTATTCGCGCGCGAAACAGGCCGCAAATCGTTAAACGCAGCAGCAATTCAGCGAGCCAGCCATGCTTAAGATGCGCGGCCATGCCAAATGCCCTGTCGTACTCAATTGTACTCTTTTTTTCGTCGATACTCATAATAGCCCACCGTCTAATACCTTACCATATAAGATAAATAGGAGAAACAAATGAAAAACCCAAAACAGCGATTTATGTCGCTTTTGGGCCTGTGTTTGTTTACCTATCTGCAGTTTGATGTCACCGGTCTCGGCGCGCAGAGTTCGCCCGCGGGATCCGTCATTCTCGTTTCCGATACGCAAAAACAAGCCGCAAATGCAAGTCAGGTGACCGATAGGGTCACGTTAGTCGACGGCACCGTGCTCGTCGGAAAAATCAGCGAGATGTCAGTCACACGGGTGGTAATGAAAGTTTCCGGTACCGACTACGTTGTCGACCCCGGCCGCATCGCTAAGGTGGAGCGCAATGTGGTAGTCGATCCACTCGCCGACCGGCAGCGTCCGGTACTGGTTTCGACCAAGGATGGCTCCAAATACCGCGGTTATGTCCGCAAAGCCGATGCGACGGTGACGCTCTTGGCGACCGAGGCCGGCGAAATACCGATTCGTAACGACAATATCCAGAACCTCGAATATCTCGACGCCGAGCAGGTACGGCAACAAGATGCGATCGCGGCGCGTCCCCCTAAATGGGAACTTAGCGTAAAGGGCGGCTCGATGTTTTATCAGCTCGGGACAATGAATGATTTATTTTCACCAGGTTATTTCGGTCTGCTGCAGGCAGAGTATCCGCAGTTCTTGTTACCATTCGGGTTGCGCATCGCTCCCGGTCTGCAGGCAGGTTATGTGAGAAATGCGGGCAAATCGCTCAGCAGTACGAAAATAGATTTGTTCCCGGGACATATTTCGGCGACGCTCAGCTACCAGATCGCTTCGTTACCCCTCGACGTCTTTGCCGGCGGTCTCTTAGGCGTGTCGCTGACACGCGGCATCAGCGCTGCGGCGAACGAACGCCTGTCTCTTGATCTGTCGTATGGGGCAGAGCTTGGCGTAAAATATTTTCTGAATACGACGATCAACTTTCGGCTGTCGGGCATTTGGCTCGCAGTTTCGGAAAGTAATGCAACGCTCAACCACATTGGCGCGTACGCTGCAGTCGGATTCATGCTGTAGCAAGGAGCTTATATGAAACAGTTACTTTCAATTTCATTACTTTCGCTGTTTGCCGTCACGCACTGCACGCAGAATTCGACTTTGCTCAACGACACCGCCAATGAACTGAAGAATGCCAGCACGGCGGGTTCTGCGACTTCTTCGTCGGGCAGTAAATTATGGGTCGTCGGTGGTACTTCGGGCGCCCTGTCGGCAAACCTCAGTACCGTGTTGTCGTATTCCGTCTCGGCAAACACCTGGACCTCGGAAACTACCAGCGGTACTTACACGCCCGTAAGTTTTGCTGCGTACGCAAGATACGGCACAAAAATTTATGTATTCGGTGGTTTTAACGCCTCGGGCACTGCGCAGAGCACAACGCAGATTTTTGATACGGCGACGCTGACCTGGTCGAGCGGCGGTGCCTTACCTGCCGCCATGGCGCACGGCACGGCCGTCGTCGTCGGCTCTAAAATTTTAGTGTTGGGTGGCACCAGCGTCAATGCGGCAACGGCCTGGGCCGTTTCGACAATGAACGCCCTTTATGACCCATCAACCGATACGGCGACCGCTCAGACAGCGCTGGGTGGTACGACGGGGCAGGGCAGCGACAAGTGCGCGGTTGCCGATGGTTCAGCGGTAATACACAGCACATCGAGAACTGCTGCCGCAACGATCACGGCCGCGACACAGATGTTTTTTCTTAACGCAGGTATCTCGCCTGCAACGCCCACGACGACGACATTGGGGACGACGTTCACAAACCGCAGCGGTGTGGCTTGTGTGCTGTACGCTCCCGGCGGGTCGGGCAACGCCAATTTCGTTTTGGCGATCGGTGGTCTGACAGCCAATACCGCAAATACGGGCGGTTTCGTGGGTGGCGCCAATAACACCGCCGGCGGCGCCGGAACTCTGACCGCGTGGACTTCAGTGACAACCGTACAGAATCTCGCCGCGCCGTACACTGGCGCGTGGGGCACGAGCCTCGCCTTGCCGGTGGCGACAAGTTTTGCCGGTGCAGCGATTCTGAACAATGTGCTCTATGTCGTGGGCGGCAACTCGGGAACAGCTGCCGCGCAGAATACGCAGGCGGTTACCACAGTCTATGCCGCCTCTTTGACGGCCAATGGTACCTCCGCGCCATTCCTCGGCTGGTCTGCGAATGTACCCGGAACAAGCACGGCGCTGGCGACGCTGCCCGTCGCCCGCTGGGGACACGGAGTGATTGCCATTCCTTAAGGTGAGATCTACGAGATTACTTCGTCTATTATTTGCGGAGTACCTGCTCCATACGGTCGGGTGCGCCTCGAAAACTCTGCGACCGGGAGAAAGCGACGACCTGTACGACTCGGCCGGAAAAAAGGTCGGTGCGGTGAAGCAGCTGTCGACCACAGAGCGGGAGCACACGTATGATGCTGACCAGAACGGAGTAAACGAAAAACGCTGGCTTACCCGAAGCGGTGAAATGGCCATCTTCGAGCGGTTTGATCTGCAATCGGGCAAGATAATATCGCGCTCGCATTATCTCAGGGGTAAGCTCAATCGCGTTGAGGTCTTTTACCCCGATGGCAGACTGAGGGCTATTGTGAGTTACCCGGACGGCCACACCGCTCGCAGTGTCGAACTACCCGAAAGAAAAAAACTCGTAGAATTTATTAGTCGCTGAAGAAGGTTTAAACGCCCGAGCGTCGTCCTTGACGCTCGCTTTTGAGGCTCGGTTCTGGCTGTGATGGAATCTGCTGACCCACAAGGTGCTCCTCTGCCGAACCGGCGTGCCTTTGACCTGCTGCGCAAAATTGAACTTACCATTGCTGCGGCCGCAGTCGTTTTACTCGTCTTAGTTTCGCTGGCGATCATCATTCTGCGCATGACAACGTCGACCGCGTGGTCGGTTACCGCAGTCGATTTGCTTTCGCAATATCCCTCACACTTGATGCTGGTCGCCGCCCTTGTCGGGGGCTCATTGGCGCTCAGCCGGGGTGAAACACTGAAGATCGAAGTGCTGAACGGGTTGATGAGCCGTGGTAACCGCGTGCGGGTGGCGCGTGCTGTCGGCGTCATCGGCAGCCTTTTTTTTATAGGTTTCCTCGCGCTGATTGTCCGCTACCTGATGATTGATTACCGGCCTATTGTCGCTTTTGTGTACCTGCCGTTGATGTTGCTCATCGGTGTCAAACTCGCGGTTTACGGTTTCACGCAAAAGGCAGATTAATGCGTTTGCTGTTTTTGTTTTCGCTGACGGCGCTTACCGCCGTTGCCGACACCCCTGCGCGTTTTAATGCGCTATTCCGCAATGGTTTTGCAGTAACCGGCGATTTTAAGTTACGCGATGCGGCATTTTCGCGCGCAGGCAGCCTCGGCAGTGCAGGCTTTAACGCACACACTGCCGTGACCGCTGCAGTGGCTGCAGAAGGCCGTCTGCTCATCGGCACATCGAACCGGGGTGTATTTGCCTCAACCGACGGAGGCAGAAGCTGGCGGCACGAGCCGGTGATGGCGGTGCCGATGTTATCCGACGCAAGCAATGAACGGCAGGTCTATGCCTTTGACAGTACCGGCAATTTGCTGACGCACAAACACGACATACTGCTGCGCACGGGCGACGCTTGGCGGCAGGTGAAATCCAATGCATCGCGGTCGGTAATTTTTACTGCAATCCATGCGGGTAAACGTGCTCTCTACCTTGGCACCTCGGTAAACGGTCTAAAAGTAGCACCTCTCTCAGCAGCCTCGCTCAGCGCAGCCATTGCGGGTAAAACCCCGCTGGCGCTGAAGTTCAAAACCGACAGTGCGGGCCTGCCGGGTAAGCCGCACGATAAATCGTTGTTCTTATTTGAAGAAGTGCAGGCAATCCGCGAGCTTGACGATGGTTCGCTGCTGGTTGCCACCGGACCGCGCCCGGCTCTCTACCGCCGGCGCGGCACGGAGCGCTTTGTTCAAGTGGCGGTCGAAGGTCTCTCCGATCAGTTCGACGAATGTAAATCTCTCAGTGCCGTTTCGCTGGCGAAGATTGTGCTGACCTGCCGCCGCGGCATATGGTCAGGTTCCGTTGAAAATCCGCGCTGGCTTTTTACGCCGCAATCGCAATTGATTGGCGATGGCCGTGACTATGCGGGCGGGGGATATGCACTGACCGACAGCGACGGTAACCAGCTTTCGTTCACTGGTTTTAAGAGCCGCATCGACGATGCCAAACGCGCGCGCATGCAGAATGCCGCGGGACAACGCCTGATGTACGCTTCGGCGTTTTCGTGGCAGAAGCGGCAAGCTCAGGTACTCAGCGAGCTCAAGAATGACTTCTGGACGGGGCTGGTCATCGACGGCAAAGATGACAACGGCATTATCCGCTATGACTCGGAAATTCTTCTCGCAAGGTCGATCGGCGCGGTGCGGCCGCTCTACAAGATGGCCGATGTCGCGCAAAAGTTGCACGCGATCGGCAAGCGCCTCGTCGTTCGACTCGTCATCTTTAAAGATCCCAAACTGTTCGAACGCGAAGGTTATGCAATCATGGATGCGGGCGGCGGTAAGTGGGTGGGCACGCCCAAAGAGCGTTGGATCGACCCTTATAACCCGGCGCTGCTGACCGAATATTATGCGCCGATGATGAAAGAGCTCACCGAGCGCGGCGTCGACGAGATACAATTGGACTACATCCGGTTTCCCTCCGATGGCCCGGTCGGTCGCTGCCGTTTTACGCATAAAAAAGAACTATGGCAGCTGGCGTTGGGCTCGGCTGCTGCAGCGGCGCAGCAATCGGGCCCGCCCGACTATTATTATTCCGAGGCACTGGAGAATTTTCTGACCGGTGTAAGGCTCGCAACGCCTTTACCCATCGGGGCTGATATCTATGGCTATAACGGTATGTACCGTGTACCCGGCGCGATTGGCCAAGATCTCGTCGTCTACGGCCGCGTGCTCGACGTCATTGCGCCGATGCACTACAGTTCGCATTTCGGGGACGATTATATGCGCCACCTGCCGCGCGACGAGCGTGCGTACCAACTGCTGCTGCTGGCGCTCTCGCGCGGTACCTATTTTGCTCAGGGTGAATTTATCATCCGCCCTTACATACAGGCGTTTTCGATGAAAGACGGCCTGTGGGGATACGGCAAAAAATACTTTGCCGACCAAATCAAGGGTTCTGCCGATGGCGGCGGCAGCGGTTTTATGTTCTGGGGTAAGCTTGACGACATGATGCTCGTCCGCAGAACACAGTCACAGCAATGAGTACGCAGTTTGCAGCTCCCCGCGCGACCTGGACGGTATTACGCCTGATCTGGATGCAGATTCTGCTGTCGCTCGCGATCATCGTGGAGCACGGTATTTTGCGCACCGACAGGCTCGGTGATGTTTTTGCGCTGACATATGACAGTATCTTCACGCATGCACGCCTGTGGCAGCTCGTCACAACGACGCTGATTGACCTTGACCCCGTCAGTTTATTGTTCAATGCCCTGATGTTGTGGATGTTCGGCTCGGAGCTCGAACAGCGCTGGGGCAGGGCGGTGTTTGCGCGGTTCGTACTGATTTGCGCGTTGGGTTCATCGTCCGCGTTCTTGGCGCTGGCGGCTTTTTTTCCGGAAGCGAGATTTTTTCCCTACATTACCCCGATGGGCCCGATGCTCGGCCTACTGTTGGCCTACGCGATCTATTGGCCCGACCGTCAGGTATGGATCATGTTCCTGTTTCCGGTGCGGATCAAGTACCTGCTTTTAGTCATTGGCCTCATGCAGACTGTGTACGCAGTTTCGCGCAGTATTTCGCCGCTTGTGGTCGGCGGCCACCTGGGCGGCCTCGTCGCTTCGGGCTTAATGCTGCTTGTCACGGGGGGGGAGCCACACCGGCTGAGTCGTCCGTTTGCGCGTTTGGGTGAAATGCTCAGCGCGATGACGCGTAAGAAGCCCAAACCCGTACCGCCACAAGGCAGTGGTAACCTTGAGGCGCGCATCGATGAAATACTCGATAAAATCTCGCGCGGTGGTATGAAAAGTCTTTCCGAAGCCGAAAAAAAGTTTCTGCGCGACGCCTCAGACCGCATGAACCGGACGAAACACTGAGAGAGGGCCATGGTAAGTTGTGCTCACAACTTACTCTGGAAAAGTAATAAATTCCTGCCGATGGTTCTCGTCTTGAAATTTGCGGTCGTACGTTGGGTTCTGTTTTAGCAGGTCTTCCATACTGCGTTTGATACCCGCGTATTTAATGGATTCCAGGTCGGTTTTTGGTTGGTATGCACTGACCTTGCGGTAGAGAGCCTCCATTTCATAACGATCGAACGGGTCGGCAAACAAGCGTTGCAGAAAGGCATACATCGCGAGCGGTGATTCTGAACCGCTGTCCAGAATTTCATACGCCAGGGCGGCGCTTTTTTTACGGTCGCGCTTGATCGCGTAAAGCTCCATGAGCAGCTTTTTGTCGTAGACCGTATTATCCTTTTTCAGTGTTATCAGCGCGTTGAGCAGTTCGATTTGTCGCTCGATGAGGCCGCGCGCTGCCGAAAGCGACGAGAGTTCGCGCAGAAATTGCGGATCGTCTTTGTAGAACGGATAAACACGTTCGTAGAGCGCCTGAGCCTCGGCCATCATGTCTTGTTGCTTTTCGGCGCGCGCGACGCTCAGCAATTTTGCCGCATCATCGGGTGTAATATTCTGCAGCACTTTGGCATCCACCTGAAAGTCGAGCGCAAGGTTGGATACCGGACGCATGTTCTTGCCGTCGGCAACATAGATTTCGCAGCGGCCGAATTGCCGCAGCATGTCGCGCAGCGTCAGCAGCGCCGACGGTTCGGAATAGATGCCGAGACTTTTTTCGTCGAAGATGTAGATTTGATCGCTTTTGCGCACCGCGCAGCGGTAGGCCAGCCTTAAGACCAGCGTTGCCGGGTTGGCGTCAAAGGAGCCAATGCGTTCGGTACGCCAAGCCTGATCGAGAAAGAGGCCGTCGGGCAGCATATTCGTGAAAATGCTCTTGCCGCTGCTGCGCTGCAATGCGAGCATTCGCAGAATCAGGTCGGTTTCAGGCAACTGCGGCTTGTGCAACCGCAGTACTGGAAAGCGCAACAGCTCGCGCGTAACAGAATTCGTGTACTTGAACTGCAGGGCATAGACCCACGAAAATACCGCGAGAGCAAAAAGTGCCGTGATGGTTTTGCGCCAGTTCTTTGCCACATAGATAAGTATGCCGGCCAAAACCAGCACCACCAAAGTGCCTGCGCCGATCTGCAGCCAGTCGGTCGATACGTAGTACGCGCTGATCGCGAGCAGAATGCATGCCGCTGCGAGTATTTTTTCGCGCTTGAGGTAGACTTCATGCGAGCGCGAGAAATACACCGCCTCCCAAACGGCGAGCACTGCGTAGGCGGTTGCACCCCAATAGGTGTAATGGATAAAGTTGAACAGGGCAGCGAGGGCGATGAAAATCAGCGGCAGTATCTGTAAGCCCTGCTGAATGTGCGGCCGTACGGCACGCAGCAGACGTATGAGCTGTGGAATGATGAGGCCCGCCGAGCAAATAATGAGAACGAGCAGCAGCTGTTGGCGGTTCTGCCCCAAAGCGGCGTGGAATGCCTGAGCCAGAAATAGATATCGCAGAAGATCGATCAGCTGTCTCAGCGGTGTGAGCCGTTCGAAAGATACGCTCCACTCACGGTTGGCCTGCAGCCTCGATGCCAGTGAAGCCGCAGCCGCAACGCCGGGCGCTGCATAGGGGTTGTCGAGAAAGCGCGCCGCAGCGAGACCCGCGACTACACCGGCGATCAGGAATAATTTAGCCGACTGAAAAAAGAAGAAGTGCCGAGTGAGTTCGAGCCACAGCACCAGAGACAAAATACTCAGCGGAACGGCAAACAGCAGAAGCGCGCGTTCATGTCCAAAGCGCGCGTTCGTGTAGCTGAGCGCCGCAACGCAGGTGGCGACGAGCAGAAAAGCGAAGACAATGCCGCGCCAGCTGCGCTGTAACGGCTTTTTGTAGGTGGCCGCAGAGAGAAAACCAGCGGCAAAAATAATCAACCCCATCTGCGTCAGCGGAAAAAAACGCCGGTAATAGGGATAATAATCGTCGAGTAACGAGCGGAAAAAGGTAATCGCGGCAAAACCCCAGAGCAGTGCGGACAGGCGAAAAAAAACCTGATGTTTCCGCAATGCTCCGAGCCAGCGGGACATGCTAACGGTCGGTCGCGAGGTTAAAGCGCGTGACGCCGGCCTTGTTGAGCTCGTCCATTACGGAAATGACGATCTGGTAAGACGAACGTTTGTCACCGCGGATAATGACCTGATCTTTTTCTTTGTCTTTGATGCGCGACGAGACTTCTTTGCCCAGATCTTTGAGTGAGACATTCTTTTCATTCACAAAAATCTGGTTATCCTGATTAATGATCACCGTCAGCGGCTGCGTTTCAGCCGATTGCGAGGTGTCTGATTTTGGCAGTTCGATTTTGATCGAAGGATTATTGGCCAGTGTCGCATTCATGAGAAAGTAGGTAACGAGCAGAAACAGAATATCGACAAAAGGCGCAAGTTCGATGCCCGTGCGCAGCTCAAGCCGTTTTCGCTTGCGGAGCAGCATATCAGGCGAGTTCTTTCACCACGCGTTCGACCAAGGCCTCGCATTCGTCCATCAGCTGGTTCGTGCGACGAACATAATAGTTGAAAAAAACCAGCGCCGGAATCGCAATCATCAGACCAAGCGTGGTCGTAATCAGGGCTTCGTGAATACCGATCGTTAGCTGCTGTGATCGCTGTGAAGCGGCGGCGAACGCGCTGAATGCCTTAATCATACCGGTAACAGTACCGAGCAACCCGAGCATCGGCGCGAGAGTTGTCGTCGTGCCGAGAAATGAAGTAAAACGTTCGAGTGAAGTCTGTTCCGCTACCATCTCTTCGCGCGCGAGTGCTTCGAGATCGTCGTTGGTTGAACGGTTTTCGAGAATGCGCGCGACCGTGCGGAACGCGGGGTGCAGTTTGCCGGTACAATATTCGCGGGCCTGATCGTATTTTTTCGCGGCAATCAGCGCCAAAAGCGCCCGGCCTTCTTCGGCGATGAGCGGCATATTAGCGCGGAAAAGAATGTATCCGCGTTCGAGGGCGATCGTCAGCATGAGTATCGAGATCAGTATCAGTATCGCCGAGATCAGCGAACTCGGCAGCGAGCCAATCCCCTGCGCGAGATACGAGTTGAAATTATTCATACATGCACACCCGGTATTGAAAATGCGCTGTCAAGAGTCTGCGTATTTCCTATTGTGCTTTGCGTCCTGTGTTGAATCTCATTTGGTTCCTGTCGGATGCAGATTGCGCTCACTATTTTTGCCGGTTTGACAGTGTTTTCGTTCGTCGGATGGTTATTCTATTCGGTTCAGGTTCACCGCAGCAAACCCGCAGACCTCGCTTGGCGGGGCATCGTGAAGATTGTCGCGCTCGAGGGCGTGCCGCAGCCGATGAATGCCTTCTACGGGCGCTGGTTTGTTTTACTGTGGGCATTTTTTGTGCTCACCTGCATCACGGTCGCTATCGCCGTTTGGCCGACCGACCATTCTTTCTTTGTTGTTATTTTCCCTTTGCTGTTTTATTACTTCTTTATCCGCTATTTCATGTGGGAAAAAGACGACCTGACCGACTGATAACCAAAATTGCGGCTCTTTCACGAATTCGCAGAACTCGCATCGACAAATACATATCTCGCAGAAAATTACCGCCGTTTTGAACCACCGGTGTTTATCCGCGCGGTGAGGCAGACTGCGGGTAGGGGCAGGCTTGAGCGCTCATGGTTTTCCGGCACGGGGGGAGAAAATCTCGCCATGTCAGCCTTGCTCCGCATTAAAACAGAAAATCCCGCGCTTATTCCCATCGTCGCCGGTAATGCCGTGTTCACCGCGCTATCGCGTTATGCGCGGTTGCAAATCAAATGGCCAAACGACATCTATGCCGACGGCCGCAAGCTGGGCGGCATATTGAGCGAGCGCATCACATCCGAGAAAAATCTTTTTGTTATCGGCGTCGGCATAAATGCCAATACGACTGAATTTCCTGCAGATATTGCATCCACCGCAGCTTCATTGAGAGGCATTACTGGCCATGAATTCAACCTGCGTGCGCTGTGGGTACAGCTGGCGCGCGCGCTGGTCGCGGGTTTCAGAACACCTGTCGAGCGGCTGCCGGCCGATTTTATCAGAAATTACAATGCGCATGCCTGGCGGTATATTCTGCGCCGGGAAATCAGCAGCGAACCTCTCGAATTTGCCACTTTGCTTGAAGACGGCCGTGCCCAGTTTCAGGGGCCCGCAGGGCCGGTTATACTCGATATGGCCGACTGAAGTTTTTTACCACTTATTGATATCGCACGATGCACCGGCATAACGCGCCTTGATGTGAACGAAGCAACCGCACAATTTGCAGTTCGACCCCATTGCGAGGTATTCACATTTTTTACACGTATCGATGCGCGCTTGGCGCACTTCTTCAGTGGCGAAATCGCCGCGCAGCGTATCGGCGGCAGCGTTGAGCAGGGTGTATTTACCGCCGGTAGCAGCGGAGCGTGCAGCGGCTTCGCGGGCGGCGCAATCGCCACACGACGTGTCGCGTTTGGGCGCCAATAATTTTTGCACGTAACTTAACATACTCTAATCGCGCGAAAATTCTAGGAAATACTGCGAGGGCAGAAATTTGAGATCCCGCTTGAGCTTCAGACCCGCCGCCTTGAATTCGCGCTTCACTGTTTCTTTATCGACCAGATTTTCGGGAACCTCGCCTGATTCTTCATCGGCTTTGTCGAGTTTGGTGAAATCAATCACCACAATGCGGCCGCGCTTTTTCAGGCTCTGCGCCAGATTACGGAAGTATTTGCTGCGGTTTTCGAGATACTGGTAGGTATTGCAGAGAAAAATGACATCGTAGAAGTCTTTTTCGAGCACCGGGTTACGTGACGGAATCAGGTGCGCCCGGTAGTTTTTCGCGAGGTTGCGGTTATTGGCATCGCGCTGCATAAATTCAACCATGGCGGGATTAATATCGTAACCGACAGAAACTCCCTTCGGTGCGACTTTTTCCGCGAAGCGCCGGGCAAAATATCCCGTGCCCGCGCCGATGTCGGCAACAATGTCGCCATTTTTCAGCTTAAGCTCCGCCAGCACGCGGTCGGGCAGCTGCCAACTTTGGCGATCGGGTGATTCGAGAATCGCGGCTATTCGCTCGGCATCGGCCTGGGCCTTGAGTGCCGGGTCAACAGGCGGCGGTGCCTGATTGCAGGCGAATGTCAGGATAAGCATGCTAAAGGTGGGCAAAAAAGGAAATCTCATGAGCATCTCTGACTGGCTTCGCTTAAATCGTTGCCGCGATGTCATTCAGATTTTTATTTTCGCGGAGATAAGCATGGCTGCCGGTTCCAAAGCTGTTTTGTACGCCCTCGCAGCCAATGCGGGCATTGCGCTCACCAAAACATTCGCCGCGGTGTTCACGGGCTCGACCTCGATGACCGCTGAAGCGATTCATTCGTTTGCCGATTGCGGTAACCAAATACTGTTGCTGGTGGGTATGCGCGCGGCTCGGCGTCCCGCGAGTGCATTGCACCCCCTTGGGTATGGCAAAGTTTCTTATTTCTGGTCATTTCTCGTCGCCCTGCTTTTATTCACGGTGGGCGGATTGTTTTCTGTATACGAGGGCAGTCACAAATTGTTGAGACCTGAACCGTTGCAGCATCCCTGGGTTGCCATCGGCGTATTGGCGGCAGGCGCGATTTTAGAATCTTTTTCTCTTTATGGCGCGCTCAGCGAAATACGCTCGACGCTCAGAAAACGCTCTCTCTACCGCTGGTTCAGGGAAACCCGGCAGAGCGAACTGATGGTGGTCGTCGGCGAAGATATCGCCGCTCTTTTAGGTCTCGTCATTGCGCTCGTATTTGTCGCCCTGGCACTGTTCACACGAAATCCCATTTTTGACGCGGTCGGCAGCATCGTGATCGGCATTCTGCTAATTGCGATCGCCACGATGATGGCGGTCGAAATCAAGAGTCTCATCATCGGCGAAAGCGCCGACGAAGATTTTAGGGAGCGTCTTGTCGCATTTGTCGCCAAAAAGTATCCGCAGGTGGAAATCCTCAATTTGATCACGCAGCATTACGGAAAAGATATTGTGCTCGCGGTCAAAGCCCGTTTTCGTCGTTGGCCGAAAACTTCGCTCGCGCTCGTCGAGGCGATCAATGCTGTAGAACTCTCGATACGCGGTGAATTTCCCGAGGTGCGGGTGATATTCTTCGAACCCGATATTTCGAGCGAACAAAAATCGCGGCACAAGGCAGGCAAACGCTGATGGATTACGGTTTTCGCACCACGATCAAACATCCGGGCATATACGAAGGCGTGGGCCTGCATTCGGGAGAAACGACCCGCCTATCGTTTTATCCCGCCGATTGCGGCGACGGTATTGTCTTTTTCCGGCAAGGGCAGGGCAAAGACAGCCGTGAAGCCGTCAGGGCCTCGCTCGATAACGTGATCGACACTTCGCTTGCGGTCACACTCGGCGGCGAGCACGGTTTTCAGCTGCAGACGGTGGAGCATCTTCTTTATGCCCTTTTTGTCTTGGGTATCACTGACATTGCGATTGAGGTCGAAGGCGGCAAAGAAGTGCCGATTGCCGATGGTAGCGCCGGGCCGTTCATTCGCGCTTTGCAGCAACTCGAATTCCACCAGTACGCTGAAAAAGTCAAACCACTGGTCGTCACCCGCCCGCTGTCGGTCACCGATGGTGAGCGTTATCTGGTGGCGATGCCTTCGAATGAATTTCAGGTGTCTTATTACATTGACTATCCGCACCCGATGCTCAAAAATCAGGCGGTGCAGCTGAAATACGACGGAGAAATGTTTGTCGAAACCATCGGCTTTGCACGCACGTTTGGCTTCATGAAAGATGTCGAGTACCTGCGCTCGCGCGGGCTGGCGCAGGGTGGCAGCATCGACAATGCCGTCATCTATATGCCCGACGGTACCACGATGAATGACTTTCGTTTCGAGCGCGAATCGGTCTTTCATAAAATTCTCGATCTGATTGGCGATCTCGCACTGGTGGGCAGGCCGATTCAGGGGCATATTCTCGGTGCACGGGGCGGGCATGCGCTCGACGTCGCCTTCGGCAAGAAGCTGCTGCAGGCGTTTGGTTAGCTATACCGGTATCAGAGCGCCGGCTTTTTTCTTTACGCATGCATTTCACCTTGCGTCATCGCGCATGAATGCCACGCTGCCGCCCGGCCCGAAAGTGCATCCTCTGTCGCTAATCGCCGATCTCGCAGGCCGCGGGCCGCTGATTGTCACAAACCCGCGCAAATACTTTGAAGATCTGCACAATGAATATGGTAGCATAGTTTATTCAGATTTTGGTATCGGTCGTTTCTATATCACCAATAATCTTGCGCTGATACGTAAGGTCTTCGTCGGCGAACCGAGAAGTTATGCGAAAGCCGACGCTTACAAAGAAGCAGCACATTTTTTAGGCAACGGCATTTTGAACAGCGAAGGCGACTTCTGGCAGGCGCAGCGGCAAATGGTGCAACCGGCTTTTACCAAAAGCAGGTTGAATATGTTTGTCGATACCATGGTTGAAGTCAGCGACAAGGCAGCGAAGAATCTGAGTGCAGAGGCAGATGTCTCATCGCTCTCGATGCATATCGCTCTGGAGAACATCTGCCGTTTTTTGTTCGGCGAAGATTTTGCTGCCAATGAGAAGACGATCCGCGAAGCGGTGCACTTTGGTAACAACTTTATCAGCCGGCGCATTCAGGCGCCCTTCAAGCTGCCCGTCTATTTCCCTTCGTTCAATAACCTGCGGTTTTTCTTTCACCGCTTTGAACTCGACACTATTTTATACCGCATCATCGATGAACGCGCGCGACAGAATGAGTTAGGCAAAGACTTGCTGGCAATGCTCATCGCCGCCGAGCGCGAACGCAATAGTGGTCAGATTCGGCGGCAGCAGGTGCGTGATGAAATTCTCACGCTGCTGATCGCCGGCCATGAAACCACGGGGTATACGCTCGCCATGGCGCTGTGGTTGCTGGCGCGCAACAACGATATACAGCAACGCCTGCGCGCCGAACTCCGTTCTGTCGCGGGCGGCAAATGGACGGTCGAAACTTTCGATAGCACTCCGCTGCTTGAGGCGGTGGTTAATGAAACGCTGCGGCTTTATCCGGCGGCATGGATCATAGGCCGAAAAATTCTGGCCGACGAAGAGTTTGAAGGTTTTCTCCTGAAAAAAGATTCACAATTGCAGACCGGCATCATTGCGCTACATCGCAACAAAGACTGGTGGTCTGAACCAGACCGCTTTAAACCGGAGCGTTTCTTGGGGGAAAATAGCGAACCCGCACAAAAACAGGCGTTTATGCCGTTCGGTGCTGGGCCGCGCCGCTGCATCGGCAGTGTGTTTGCGATGCTCGAGATGCAGGTTGCCATCGCGCGCATCGTCAGCCAGTACCAGCTGACACCGGCGCAAGACGGTGAACCCGAAATCGAATATCTTTTTACCGCGCGACTCAAGAACGCGTTGCCGGTACGCTTTACCCGGTTGTAAGATGCAGGCCGCAACATCGACATATTCACCAATGCGTCAGTATTGGTTACGGATTCACGCTATTTTGTGGCAGAGCCTCACGCGCCGGGGCGTACTCGCCGTACTTGCTTCGCTCGTGCTGACGGGTTTTTACGTGGTACTCTACTGGTCGTACGATATCGATGCGCTTTATGTTCAGCGGCAACAACACCAGATTCTCTCATCACTCGATAAGAAAATAGCCGTTGCCGAACGTTCGGGCGTTGCCGCGCTGCGCGGTCTTCAAGATCAGAAAAAGTTCATCTTTGATAGCCTGAGTTCGGGTAACTACCACGCCTACCTGCTGCCAGAAAACCGTATTTTCGTCG
>JAEUSA010000249.1 GCA_016788945.1 Leptospiraceae bacterium | reverse complement strand
ATTCTGGACGTCCGAAAAAACGGCGCTTTTATTTTTAACGATATTCTGCTCGTCGATTTTCGCCAGCAGAAGCTTAGCGACCTGCTCAAGGACGTGATTGCGCAGCGTAACCATCTGACGCACATGGTAAAACGGTATATGAGTGAAGATGCGCGCATCGTCGGTCAAGAAAAGGCGAATGTCGTCAATGTGCTGCACGTGCTCGTCCGCAGCCTGTCAGCGCTGTTCATGAAATTATACGACCAGCAGTTCGCCAGTGAGTTTGTCACCAAACTGACGGTCAGCGAGGGCAAAGAAGGATTTCTCATTCAGGGAAAAATGGACCCCAACGAAGTCAACGTTCATTTTTCCCTGGAAAAATGGGTGAGCGAATACCTCGATGACGCAATCTCACATTTGGTCAAAGATTTTCAAGCAGCGATCAAAGACCATGAAATTTCCGTCGCGGAAAAAGTTCAACTGGTGGCCGACCTCGATAACTTGCTGTTACAATGCTTGCAGGCATTCTATCTGATGCGCACCGGCGCAGTTTTTAGCTAGACGGAGAAGTTCGCCCGAATACATTGTGAGGCTACGCCTCACCATGTATTCGGGCATAACTATACATAGAGGTAGATGCACAGGAAATGGCAGACACTGCCGCCCAAGACAAACAGATGCCAGATCATATGGTGGTATGGCAGCCGGGGCATTGCGTAGAAGATAGTCCCTGCGGTATAGGAAATGCCACCCGCGAGGAGCAGCCAAAGGCCGGCGCCAGAGAGAGCCACATAGACCGGTTTTATCATGAAGACCACGAGCCAACCCATCAGTATATAGGCTGTAAGGGAAACCGCTTCATAGCGGTGACCGTAGATCATCTTGAACGCGATGCCTAACACGGCAAGCCCCCAGACGATTCCAAAAAATGTCCAACCGAGCGGGCCGCGCAGAGTAACCAGCAGAATCGGTGTGTAGGTACCGGCAATGGCAAAGAAGATCGCGCCGTGATCGAGCCGGCGCATAATTTTTTTGATTTGGGGATGCCACAGCGCGTGGTAGAGACTCGACGCAAGGTAGAGAAACACCATCGAAGCACCGAAGATACTGTAACTGACAACACGAAAGCCGTCATGCAGCGCAACGGCCCGCGGCACCAGAAAGGCCGTGCCGGCAACGGCAAGCCCGAGACCGATGCCGTGTGTCAGCATGTTTGCGATTTCATGGCGCATCGCGCTGCGGAAGCGTGAGTGACGCTGCTTTTTGCGCTGAATGAGCAGCGGGCGTGGCACCTGCCGCTGCACGCGCGGCGTCGTGCGTTTTTTCGCGGCGGGGGCTTTTCGCTTAGTTCGAGATTTCAATAACTATAGGATGCAGAACTCAGTGCAAGGTTGCAAAAAAATTAGTCGGCATTGCTGTATTGCCCCACGAATTCAACGAAGCGCATGGCTTCGACTGCGTCTTTTCCGGTAAAGCGTATGGTTGAACCGTCGACGCGCTCGATGCCCGGCAGCAGCGAGAGAATTTCGGCGTTGAGCATATTTTTGAACGCAATCTCTATTTTAACAGGTTTTGCCAGAACATATGGCTTAAACGCCGGTAGCTGCTGCAACGCCTGTTTCGTCGCCGCAGTAATCAAAACGCGCGCCGCTTGCGGCGACATATTCTCTGCAGCATGATAGCCGATCGCGCGTTTAACGGCCACGCCGACAATTTTTTCATCGATCGTCCGCTTCACCTCTTCGACGGTTTTATCATCACCAGTAACCATCACAACGGGTACACCAAAGTGGCCTGCGACCGCGGCGCTGAGCATCGCTTCGCTCGCATGCTGCCCATTTAACCGCATGCCATAGAATCGCTTGGATGACATGGTATGCGCACGCACCGCCCCGGGGGTACCGATCGAGGCATGGTAACCGATCAGGATCAGTGCATCATAACCCGCCTGAATGCCCTCGACCATAGCCAAGGGACGCGGCCACGAACGAATGAGCTTTGCCCTCGGGTTTAATTCTTCGGGCAATAGCGATAAGCCGTTGCCGTGAGAGTCGGAAACCGTGATTTGCGTGGCACCTGCCTGAAAGGCGCCTTCAATACAGGCATTGGCCTCGGCGGTCATCAGGCGGCGGAATTTTTCATACTCAAACTCGCCGGGGGACAGTTGTGCGGCATTGACGACACCGGTAATGCCCTCCATATCGACAGAAATGTAGACACGCAGGCTTTTTTGCTGGGCCGAAAGCGGCCTAGCGGATGCCATGGGAAGCGCGCACAAAACCAGTAAAGTCAGCCACAGCGCGTTTTGGGCGATTTTTCGCATCGCAGATCGTGCCCTATCGATGCGCGTGGCTGTCACGCAGAAACAGACTACCAAATGAAGGCCCCGTAATCGGGGTGCAGAGGAGGCTGCGCAGCCCCAAATCTCCTTGACGAGTTGTCCTGAAACACTTCTTTAACTGCAAGCAGTGGCATTTGCTACTGCTTTTTTTATGCCCACTTTGAACGGTGGGCAGCGCACCGGGTATGGCGCAGCTGCGGCACACACGAATGCGTACTTCAAAAACGGAGATAAGATGAGCGAAACGGAAACAGCAGTCGAACAAAAACCGAACGAGACCGAAACCCTTGAAGCCCGCATTCAGAGCCAGTTTAACGAAGAAAAGTGGACCCGCCTGTCGGCAAAAGATGTCAGCATTTCCCGTTTCAAAATACTCGAACAGATTTTTGACGAAGTCAAGAAGCAGAATAAACAAGATCTGCTGCGCAGCGAATCGCTGACGCACCTTGCAGAATACGACCAATCGATCGCGGCGCACTACTTTCTCGGCATGATGGCGCTCGAGAAGAATATTCCCGATGAAATCATACACCTGAAAACCCTGCTCGACCAGTTTCAAGAAGCTTCAAAGTGGGCGGTCGTTGACTATCTGTCAGAAAAGATGCTCGCCGTTACCAAGACGCGTACGATACTGCGCGCGCGCGCAAACGCGCTCGAAAAATTAGGCAAACATAAAGAAGCAATTCCCGTTCTCGAGCAACTTGCGGTACTCGACCGTAAGAATCCCGATGTTGCGCTCAAATACGCCGACGCTATTATCAACGAAGACCTCGAAAAGGGCATTCAGTTCTACAAGCAGGCGGCCGAAGCTTTTGCGCGCAATTTACAGTTCGAGAAGCTCAAGACCACTTGGAACCGCCTGATCGAACTTCTGCCCGACGATTTTAACTTTTACAAAAAGATCGAACGCATTCTGTCGGGTCACCGCCAGCGCGAAATGATCGCCGAGCTCTATGTTCTGCTGGCGAATTATTTCATTAAGAAAGAAGACCATGACAAGGTCATGCTGCTCAGTAAGAAAATTCTTGAATATAATCCGAATTATGTTCGCTTCAAAAACGAGCTGATACGCACGTACCGCGAAAAATATAAATCCCACTCGCTGCTTGAAGACTTCATCAAGTATTCAGGCCTGCTTGATACGCGCAAGAGCCTGACCTCGTCGATTCTGAACTTTGAAACAAACATCGTCTTTGACAAAGGCAATTACGTATTCCACCGCAGCTGGGGCGTCGGTAAAATTGTCGATCTGAACACTGCAGAAATGGTCATCGACTTTAAAGACAAAAAAGCGCATAAGATGGATATCCAGATGGCGCTGAAATCTCTGAAACCGTTGCGTGAAGAACACTTCTGGGTTATGCAGTTTGAAAAACCCGAAGAGATGGCGAAACTTTTCAAAGATGACATCACCGCATTTTTCAAAATTCTGCTGCAATCGTTCGGCGGTAAACTTTCGCTGTCAGACATTAAAACCGAACTGACCGAAAAATATGTACCCCTGTCGCAGTGGTCAAAGTGGTGGGGCAAAGTGCGCCCTGAGCTCATGAAAGACGCACTGATCGGTATTTCAGCACAGAAAAAAGATATGATCGAGCTGCATGAAACACCGATCACCTTGTCTGAATCGGCGATTGAAAAATTTCAGGCAGCGCAGGGTTTTGAAGACCGCGTACAGGCATTCATCGATGTGCTCAAGGCACCTGAAGAAAACCTCGAAGCTATTGAATTCATCGCACCCCACTTCCGTGAGACCCTAAAGAGCCTCGACGCCAACACGCGGCTAAAAAGCTTGTGGCTGCTTGAGATGGCAACCGAGGCACTGGCAGACGACGAGCCGCTGTTCTCGAAAGAACAACAGGCCGAAATCATTCACGCATTCCAAGGCCGCACCCCGGCAGATCTCTCTGAACTGATCGAAGAAATACGCCAGAGCGAGCTCAAGCGTCACGCGCTGAAGTTCTCCAAGCGCCACCACAGCGATTGGAAACGTATCTATCTCGAAATGCTGTTTGAAACGCCGGTGAAGTTGCACAAGACGATTATGGGCGACCTTTTGTCGGCAAACGCCAACGAAGAAATCGCTGAATTCGTGAACCGGCTCAAAAAAGACATCAAAGACAACGCTGAAGTGTTCCTGTGGACGATCAAATCGGTGATCGGCGGGCAATTCAGCCTGCCCGCGGGTCAGACTCAAGAAGTGCTGTTGGGTCTTTTCCGTATGATGAAATCGATACCGAAGATCGAACCCAAAGGTTCGAAGCTGCGCAACAGCGTGCGCGATATTTTCTTCGGCCAAGGCAAAGATGAACTGATCGAACTGATCACGCGTGAGGCAAAAGACTCAGTACGGCGCTTCTCAGCCCTGCTCAAAGACGTTCCGTTCTTCAATGACGGCGAAAAAATTCAGATTGTCTCGCAGATGCGTGAAATTAATCCTGAAGCGTTCATCGTCGAAGCAGACGAGCACGAAATCAACGAACAGACAGAAACGCTTGCCGCCCGCCTCGAAAAGAGCGGTGGCACTGTGGCGAGCGCCGATGCGATCGGTGCAATGAAAGTGCGCCTCGACCACCTCATCAACATCGAGATTCCCAAGAACTCTGAAGAGATCGGCCTCGCACAGGAAAAAGGTGACCTGCGCGAAAACGCAGAATACAAGGCGGCGCTCGAAAACCAGACGATTTTGCAGGCCGCTGTCACGCAGCTTGAAGCCGATATCAAAGCGGTACAACAGCTCACGGCAGATGATATCGACACGAACCAGATCAGCATAGGCGCCCGCGTGAAGCTGCGCGATTCGGCGACCGGCGATATTTTCGTCTATTCGATTATGGACCAGTGGGATGCAGATGTCGACAAGGGCATTATCTCTTACAAATCGCCACTCGGCAAAGTGCTGATGGGTGCAAAAAAAGGTGCAACTGCTACCTTCAATGCGCAAAAACTCGAAGTCATCGGCATCGAAAAGGCGATCGATCAGACAGGACACCTTATCTGATATGAAACGCGGCGCGATCAGATTTTACGCAGTTGCTTTTGGCCTGTCTCTGGCCTTGCTGCCCGCCGTGTGGGCACAGGCCGGCAGCGGGGGCGGCGGCAAGACGGGTATCGGTGGTACCGCGTTTGAAATCATGGATCGCGTTTTCCAGCAACTGCAATTTGCCGAAGGGCATCAGAAGCTGCAGCTAACGATTACCACGCGTGAAGGCAAATCGGTGGTCTACAAAGCATCGCTCTATCAGAAGCAGAATGCGAGTTTTTACGTGTTCGATTCGATGACGCGCGGCACTGTGCTCAAATTACTCTACAACGACCAAGGCCAGAATATCTATGCGTACATGACACATGACAAACGCCTGTTTCACAAAAAGTATCTCGACCGCTTTGAGAACGTGCTGGGTTCGGGTTTTGCCTACCTCGACATCGGCAATGCTTCGTTCATCGATAACTACCAGCAGAAAATCAAAGGCACGGAAAAAAACGACGAAGGCGAATTTACGATCATTGAAAACCTGCCGCTCGACAAAGGGCACTATGGCAAATTGCTCGTGCTCGTTGACCCGAAAAAGGACAATCGCGTAAAGCGGATTGACTATTATGACTCGGCGATGGTGCTCATGAAGACTCTGACCTTTACCTACGGCAATATCACCGTCAAAGAAGACAAGAACAGCACACGGCAAATCGAATACCCGATTCGTTGGGACATGGCCGATGTCAGCCGCGGTACGGTAAGTACACTCGAGTTTTTTTCTATCGACAAGACGGCGCGGCTCGACCCTTCACTTTTCAAGAAAGACAACATCGAGAAATAGTTC
>JAEUSA010000245.1 GCA_016788945.1 Leptospiraceae bacterium | reverse complement strand
TAACTATTTGGACGTTTTAGTTTCCGATTTCGGCATTTTTTTCGCGGTGCACAAGACGTCAAGCCGTATCTGGCATGGTCACGAGGCAACTTTTGACAGCATTTGCAAGAATGAGTTGATGGCATTTCGTAAGAGGTATTATTAACCCGTGGGACGCAGCAAATTCAATATCGAACTCGATACGGCTGCGATGTTGGGCGATATACCCAAACTCAGCGCCATTCTCAAATCCGGTGAAGATCCCAATCAGGTTGGCCCGTACGGTTCAATCTTAGCCAGGGCGACTTGGTACAACAATGTTGAGGCCGTGCGCCTTTTGCTCGATTGCGGAGCAAAACCTAACCTGAACAAGGGTGATGCGCTCTTCTGTTCCGTTTCTTCACCGAACCAACCCAAAAATGCCGGTGAAGTCGTGCGGCTTCTCGCTGCGAAGGGGGCTGACCTCAACCGTGTCTACAAAGTGCAGAGTGAAATTCCGCTGGCAACGCCGCTGATGATCGCCATCTTTTTCGGATATGGAAAAACCGCAGAAGTGCTGCTCGAACTCGGTGCCGATGTGCATTATTGCAACGATGAAGGCCAGAGTGCTTTTTCTTTGGCTGTCGACGCCAATATGCAAAAGATCGGCCAGCGTCTGCTCGATCATGGATTCAAACCCGATCTCAAAAATAAGTACCTGAAAAAATTCGTGCAAAAACTGAAGATGCCCGAAGAAAAGACAGATAACTACATAAGCGAACGTTATTACCTGATGCCGCTGGCGCGCGGCTCATCACCGCATTCAACCGGTGAGGTTAAGCTTGAATCGATTTTGACAGAAAAACTGCTGCCGCTTTGCCCAAATCCGCCGGTGCATCTGCTGACCCTTGATTTGAAAAAGATTGCGGCTTTTCCGGAGAAGATTCGCCGCATCGGCAAGCTGCACGTGCCATTTTATTACTGCAGCGATTGCAACGGCGAACCCGATGCGCTCGATTTTCAAATCGGCAAAACCGGCAAGTTAAAACTACTTTCGGCCATCAAGGGTAAACAGCATAAATGTAGCAGCGACGCAGCGGGAGGTCCGCCAAAAAAATTCTTCTTGAAGGCAGTGAGCAAGAAACCCGCTTCACGCTGCGGTATTTTCGTTGGTGGCGAACCGGGGTGGTGGCAATATCCAGCTTGGCCTCACTGTCCGCACTGCGGTCTTAACGGGTTTTTTATTGGCCAGATCAGCCAAGCGATCGTGCCGCCCGGCCACGGCGGCCCGGACAATGCCATTTACGTTTTCGTCTGTGCTGACTGCCGCACAGAAATGCTCGTGCGGCAGATGACGTGATTATTCCGTCAAAAAAACGATAAGCTGAAACCGGCCGAAAAATATAATCGCGAGTAGCCACCAACGCCTTCCGCAAATTGTTGTGCGTTGCTGAGGGAGTCGTCGATCCTCTTCTGGTTCTCAGCGCTAACTTGGCCAATGATCCGCTTTGGTCCAGACAACTCAGAGGAAAAGTAGTCGTGTATTTCCCAGCCGAATTCAAAGTATAGGTTGCGAAATTTCAGCGCTATGCCTGCGTAAAAATTCTTCTGGTTGAAGGTTACCGTCGTAAAATCAGCGAAATATCCGGGGGAGTCGACCGCACAATTACAAGAAATTGGAGTGTTCATAAAATGGTTCCGGTACAAGTAACCGGCTACTGCCGATACACGCCAATAGTCCAATTCGAAAAGATTGACCCCGAGGTAGAATTGTGCCTGCGCATAATACCAACCGGCAGTGATGAGGTTACCTGAAGCCCCGCCCCGCACACCAGCGTAAACAGGCCATCGGCTGTTGGTCTGCATGCCAATTGTGATCTGCGGAAAGATATTCAGCGGGCTGGAAATACCGATGATTCCTTCTAACAGGTGCCAGCGTTCATCTTGGATTATTCCCCAGCGGCGCAACCAATGCGGCGGCAAGGCTCTGTTGTGAAGTTTTTTCTCCGATCGATTTGCGCGATAACTGAGAACTTGATTTATTGCGATTGTGTGAATTGCTGATTCTTGTTCGATCTTTATATGAGATTCAGTAATCTCAAGAATATGGCCATAATTCCGCGTGTAATCAAGCTGTAGGACATAATCGAGGTAGTCGGCCATGTAATCGCGGGCAGATTCTAATGCAGCATTTTCTGCGACTGTAAGGCCCGTATCGCTGCACACCTGTGATTCTGTCGCAATGCGAAAAATTTTTGTTCTGAGAATTTCTTTCAGTTCATTGTTGGTTTCAAAAACAATTTTTTTCGGTGTGATCTCAATGATACGGATTTCATAATAGATCGTATCACTCATAGTGCGCAAATCGGCGTGCAATGCGTTGGCGCAAGCCTCCAACGAGGGTAATTTTGCATCTTTTGAGCTCGCTGCTATCGGCATGCAGATGGCGATTATCATCATAGCAGACACGATGCTTACTCGTGGCTTCATTTTTTTTATTGTTTGCATAATTATCCCACAGTTAAAAATAGTATGCAATTCCCATTCCCCAATATTCGGTAGATTTGGTGTAGAAATTGCCGCGTGGATCGATGCCCGAAAAATAATGCGCCATGATGCGGAAGCTGCTTTCGCTATCGCCGCGCAGCTTGATGCCGAAGGCGAGCGACTTGCTCACGGTGTAGTTGTTTTCGGTCTGCGCCGTCAGCATAAACGACACAAAAGGCTGCATCGACCAAAATGCAGGTAGTTCTGCCTCGGCACCGGCGAGCACGCCGATCAGGAAAGCATCGCGGATGTCGACCGGCGAGACGGAGGCGTTTACCCAGGTAAAACCGCCTAACACGCGCCAATCGATGAGCGCAAACCGGAAACGGTAATCAGTCAGCAGTTGCAGATGCTCGCGCGAATAACGGAAGGCAGAAATTTCTTCATTGTTGCTCTTGTAATAACCTTCGCTCAGGTGTGTACTCGTGTGCGCATAACGGAAACTGAAAGCCACAGCGCCCATTTTGTAATCCGCATAGGCGCCAAAATATGCATCGTACGAGTTCAGATCGAATGCGAAGCCGTCTTTTATCTGCAGCCGATTAAACCCTAAACCAAAGATTCCCGTTTGGAAATGCCGGTCTTCGTCAGCATCGATGTGCAGTATCGGATAATGCCCGCCGATGGTGGCATTCACGCGTCGTTCGTTGAGCACGATGTAGTCGAACTTGATTTCTTTCGGGTCTGAAACTATCGGCCGGTACGGCCGGGTTGCGAAGGTGAGCCACGAGGCTTTGGCTTCGGCGATTCCCGTGCACAGCAGTGCACTCAACAGCATTATCATTTTTTTAGGTTTCATATTTTCTCCTTATATGTGTAGCATCGCGAGGTTGACATAGTAGACAGTATCGTCGTAGACTTCCCGGTTGAACGTGCGGCGATGTGGTAATGGCAGTCCGAAAGTGAGTCGGTCGCCATGCAGGTTAAACAGCGCCATGGCATCGCTGAAGAGATTGTTGCCCAAGCTTAAGTGAAAGGCCAAGAGCGGGCCGAAGAAAGGGATCAGATTTCCCGCGAGCGTCAGAAACGGATTACCCTTCGCGTGAAATATTTTACCCGCAAAAATGACCCCGAGTGTAAAACCGACAGATAACCCAACCAAGGTTTCTCTGCCGCTCAATTCCATCGTGGCCCCCGAAGCGTGTGCGCTGATTTCGTTTCTTAGGAAAAGATAGCCGATGCCCGCGCCTATTGCTCCGGCTGTGGCTTGTGTGGTTACCTCAAGCGGTCCAAACCGGCGGAATTCAGATGCGGCGAGTTGCGCCGGAAGAAGCAGAATAAGAATGCATATTTTTATCATGGGCTTCGAAGGTGTAACAATCGAAGCGGCGAAATGTGTTACTTTTTCTGAGTATTAAGTTAAGTCGGGGCGCAGTCTAACTGAATGCTCAGAAAAAGGTCAGCGAGGCCATAAGGCCGATCACGATATTCTGTACCTGATCAGCGGTGAGCCGTGGATCTGAACTGGTGGCGCCGTAAACAGTACCGAAGTAAGAAAACCATGAGATGCCTAAGCCCATATTGCGGCCGATTTGCCATTCCATGCCGGCGTTCAGTTCAATACCGAAACCGGGCTTCGAGGCATAGACCAGCGTTTCGGGACCGTTGGCAAAAACTCCGTTTACCGTGACGCGGTTCCAAGCAACATTGGCTGAGCCCCCGATAAAAAATCCGAGCGGATAAAAATGGTATCGAGCACCGGCACCCGCGTTAAAAATCACCGGATTCGCAGCGCCTGCCTTCGTGAGGTTGCTGATGCCGCTGACAGCACCGGTCAGATACACTGCGGTATCGGTGCGAATTTTCATACCGGCCATCAACCGACCCGTCATCCCGAGATCCGCGAGGTCGTATGCGCGCAACGTGCCCGATGAAGGCATAAAATAATGAAATGAAGGTCCGAAGATACCTGAAATGAAAAAATCCGAATTATAGCGTTCGCGCACCGGCTCGTCAGTTGCCGGGCTAATACCGTGAAAGTTTTGCCGGTCGATGTGCAGGCGCTCATTAATTTTCAGCAGTACGTCACTGCCGAATATCTGTTTCTCTTGAAAAATGCGGATGTGCAGCTTATCCGGCATCAGTTTCACCGCGAGCGGTTTGGCCGATGTTTTGTTAAGTCTGAGCGTCAGGCGGTTATTGCTATCGAAAATGTAAATGGTGCCGAGCAGACCGGCACCGAATACAATCTGAGCACCCGCAGCCTTGAGGTCAGAAACCGCGAGATCGCCATAACCCGAGACCTTAAAGTCAAAGAAGGGATGTTGCGGTCCGGCGCGTGAGCCGAGCGTATTGGCCAGGGTCTCTTCATATGAGTAAGTATAGGCTTCATAGAGACTCACGCGTGCATCACGATTGAGATCCGCCGCGCCCCTGAGACCCGCGATCAGGTTGTGCGTGAAGTATGAGCCCCTGATCTGGTCAGATTCTTGTGAATCTTCGGAAGACGAACTCGACGCCAGTATCGCTGTGCCACGATGGTTCCCTGTTTCGGCAATCATCGCGGCGGGAATTTTCGTGCCGCCCTTTATGCGCGCGAGGCTACCGGACGAACAGGAATCAAGAATGACAATGTTGACTTCGGCCGGCAGGTCGTGTATCCACTTCTTCAGCTCGGCGAAATCAAGCACGGCGTTGTCGATCAAAAGACCGCGTTCGTCTGAATGGCCTGAATAATAAAAAAATACTTCGCGGTGCGCTTCTTTTTTCGCGCCGAGCAGTCGCGAAAATTTCTGCAGTTGTTTGCGCAGTGAGACAATGTCGGGTTCGATGACGACAAAAGCGTTTTCTGCTTTTAGGTTGCCTATTTCTATCAGGGTGGATTGCAGCTGTTTGGCGTCACGGTGTGCATACTTGAGCATCGGTCGTTTACTGCCACCATTATTTTTACCGATAAACAAACCATAGCGCGTTGCCGCGAACAGGCTGCCGCAAAAAGCTTGCGTGAGGATTATCGCGGATAAAAAACGCAGGGATGCCTTTGTTTGGGGGGCCCTCATTTTTTACGCAGTATTACAGAAATGATGTTGGCTCCAGCCAAGTTTTTTTCGGTGATCGTGCCGCCTTTGCCGAGAATACCGAGTACTTTTTTTAAGGGTATGGGTTGATCTGCCGTAATGAAATAAAATTTTTCAAAACCGGGATTGTCATCCAGTTTGAACGCATTACCAAGTGAGACTCGTGCTCCAATAGCCAATTTTTGCTCGGCGGCGGCTTTATCGGGAAAGTGTAATGTCACAGACTTATCGGCATCGACGGAAACAATCACGCCGAAACGCGCACCCGAAGCACGGTAGGCTATTTGCACCTCATCGCCGCCGAGCACCTCAGCGCCTTCGGTAACGCTGTGGGGTTTTCCGTCGCGCATGATAGATAAAAACAGTGATGGTTGTAACCCCTTGCTGCGCACTCCGTTATCCGATGTCGTTCCGTTCATTGCTAACACAGTCTTGCCTTCGTTACCGGCTGTCGTCGTGCCGTTCTCTGGCGGCTGTTCTTTGGGCAAAAGCAGAATGACGAGCAGGCAGGCGGCGGCCAGCAGCAGACCACCACCGATTTTCGTAGAAAATAAGGTCTTCCACCACGCATTCTGCGTGCTTGGCTGAGATGGCGTCTGGAAATTCAGGCGCGGGTATTTGCGATAATACTGTTCGTTTTCTTCTTTGATCTGCTGCAGGCGTTGACGCAGTTTTGCGTTGTTACTCAGTTCTTTTTCCATTGCCGCTTTTTCGCGCGGAGATAATTCACCGAGCAGGTACTGTTCCAGTTTCAGATCGAAATGAGATTCATGATGCATGGAGATCCGCCTTCATCGCCTGTGCCTTTTCCGATAGTTTACGCAGCCGCTTTCGCACACCCGAAACCGATAGCCCCAGCGTCGCCGCAATATCTTCATAGGTTAATTTGTCTACATAACGCATAATCGCCAAGGTCAGCATATCGGGTTTTTCTCCAGCGAAAAGTCGGCCTATAGTCTCTTTGGCCTCGAGGTCTGCGGCGAAGTCATCGCGACCTTCGATATTGTTGAAAAAGAGATCGTCTTTGGCTGCAAGTTTCTTTTCTCTCTTGAGAATATTCAGGCATACATTTGTCGCCATGCGGAAAAGCAGCGAGGACGGAAATTCGTCCTTAATGCGTGAAACGTTTTTCACCAGTGACAAAAAAACCTCCTGTACGGCATCTTGTGCACGGCTTTCATCGCGCAGCATCTGTTTGCACCGCCTGAACACCATGGCGCCGTATTTACGGTAATACGAGTCAATATCTATGCCCAAGGCTCACCCCTGTAACAACTGAGCGCAACAGAACTGTCACCGCGCACCATCTTTTTTTACGCACATTGGCTTGCGTGGCGTCCGATTGACACGATGTGTCATTGGTTTTGCTGCGCGGTAAACCGGAAAACATATGGTATTGACCGGTAAAAGCTTCATGGCGGGGACACTGCACTAAAATGCGCCAAATCAGGAACTTGTTTTTCAAGTCCATCGCCTTGGTAATAATACCGGCGGTGACGGCGCAAAAGATCAAAGTCAGAGCCGTCGGTGTGGATGACAAAAGGGGAGAAATTATTTTTCGAGAAGCGGGTGCTCTCGTCTTGCGCGAGGGATACATGATTTCGGGGCAGGTTGAATTCAGCGACCAGCGGGGTGTGGTGATTACGCGGCAGATAGTTCGCGTTACGCGATCAGCCGTTGCTCCTGATTACACAACCGATGACCTACGCGACGGTTACCGCGAAGCTGTAAGGTACTCCGATGGCGCCTATGAAATCTTGTCTCGTGACCATGCCGCTGATCCCGAGCGGCGTGTGCGGCTGCAAGTGCCCGAGATGAAGATTTCGGCGGTGACGTTTCCGGGGTTTTCGAATTTTGTCCATCGGCATTGGCATACACTTGCCGAAGGTCGTCCAGTGTACTTCTACCTGATCGTTCCGACGCGGCGTGATTATTATCTCTTTCGCCTTGTGAAAGATCGCCTGAACGGCACGGGCGATGCTGCGACTCTCACCTTGCGCATTGAACCGGGAAATTTCCTGTTGCGCATGTTTGTCGACGCGATTCGCATCAGTTTTTCCATGAAAGACCGGCGTCTACTGCGCTACGACGGCATCCATTTTGTCCGCGACCTGCCAAAATACCTCGGCCGCCGGCTGCGCGTGAGCTATGAGTATCAGTGAACAAAACAATAATGTGATCGATCTTTTTTTCCCGTGTTTCGGCTTCCGGCGGATCGGTCGGGAAACGAACTGGTTTTTTTTCGCAAGTCGCTGATAAACGATCAGAACCTGAATGAGAACTCAGCCAAGGTATACTGAACATCTTTCAGGGGCTGTGCGCTGTATCCCATTTCCTGCGGTAGAGGTCTTTTTTCTTCCCTCGCGCGCTGTGATGCCCGCAGTGCATTGCCGTAGGCTATCTCGTATTTACTCATTCTACCGGCCTGAATAGCATGGATGATGGGCGAGATGCCCAGCAAAATTAGGCCAGCGAGTATAATATACCCTGCGTTTTGACCGCCTGGCAGGCCCGAGGTTTGACTCCCGGTCTTGCTCGTGGCATTGCTGATACCGACAATGAGTTCGGTGAGCCCTGCCACGGTGCCATAGAGACTCAAACCCGCGCCTGCGTAAAAGGCGATGTTCACCGGCAGCATCGTGGGGCGATCCCAAGAATCTGGTGCATCGTTTCCTTTTTGATAGTACAGCGTACCTCTGTGCACGAAGTAACGCACTTCAGTTGATCCTGTGCTCATACCATGCCATGCGCCGGCACTGCGATAGGTGCCATAGAGCGGTACGTCGACCGCGTTATTCAATCGAATTGTCTGCGCGCTGACAGATTGGCTGAGTATGAGCGTAACCATAACCATACAAACCGCCCAACGTGCGCCGTACGCAAGAGATCGAAGCATGCCGCACTTGAAACGGCCCGGTTGATTTGTAAAGAAATTCTTTACGGATTGCCGTGGCATGGTACGTGCGGTAATGCTTTTGCATCGTGTTTTTGTCAGGTCGCGGCATTCCTTTTCGGCGTTCTTTGCGATTGCGCTTCTCGGCAGCTGTGTCAGTGTTCCGGTAGCGGTGCCGCACAATAATCCAGAAGTTGTAAAGTTTGAACTTAAAGCGCGATTGATAAATTATACTCTCTCGGGAAACCTTGATTATGCAGGGGCATCTGTAAGCGCTGATGTTGAGATAACGAATTTATCAAACTTCCCGAAACAAGTTGTGATCAACTCGATTGAGTTTGAATACGGCCGTGCTGTTGCTGGCAAACAGATCAATGAGACATTTTCCCTCGATGCCGGCGCATCGCGGCGTGTTTCAACGACAGATAAAGTGAGCAGGCAGGCGCTACCTGATCGAATCAGGCTCACGATCGATGGTGGAAAAATTCTGACGCTGAATATTCCTCTAATCTAATCTTATGCTTTTTTTGCGTCTTGGATTATTTTTCGCCGCGCAACTGTTGACGATTACTGCAACTTTCGCCAACGATATTGTACTGAATGGAGCTCTCGATGTTCCCGTATGGGATATCCGCATATCATCGGACGAAAAAATTGCTGCATTTATCTATCGCAACGGGTTTCTCGAAATATTCGAACGTGGTTCGGGCAAGGCCGTGACGCGCGCGCATTTGCCGGGGGTTTATTCGCGCATGCCGGCGCAGTTTTCATTTTCTCCTGATCTGGATATTCTCGCCTATTGTACTGAATCGGGTTTTCCTGTCATTTTCCGTTTTCCCTTCACCTCGAATCGCATACCTCCGATGAGCGCTGAAGCGGCGGGTTGCCGTTCGGCAGCAATCTCTGCCGACGGATCGCGACTTTATGTGTTAGCCGAACGCCAGTTAAAGGTCTTTTCGGCAGCGCGAATGAAGTTGCAGCATACTCACGATTTGTTAACCGCAAATCAGAATCCGGTCGATGCGGTATTCTGCGTTGGGGACAAGATTTTTTTGTCTGATGCCGATGGAAACCTGTTCACATTGGATGAAGCCACTTCGGCAATGAAATTGTTCATGAAGCATGGAAGTCTGTTTTCGCCCAAGGGACACCGTGCAACCATTGCATGGCTGATTGCAACCCCTGCGGGAGATCACTACCTTTCCGCGGACAGTAAAGGATATTCACTGGTGTGGAACCCAGAAGGCAAAGTCATCGATTACGTTTCGGCATTCGTACCCTTTATTTCCGCTGCCGCGTCGGCATCGGGGTTTGGTTCTTGTGAAAAGGTTATCCTCGATTTTCGCGATTATCGTAAGCTGCTGACCTGTGTTTCAGATCGCGGTACATTCGCTGGCTCGGGTGCAGGCGCGAGGCGTGCTTATGGAGATGCAATACTGAGTATGGTGTTTACGAACGGCAGACTTGCTGTGACAGTATTGCATGAACAGACGATAAAATTGTTCGCCATGGACGCGTCGGGTAATTTCACGCTGAAGCCCGTAGATACATTTTTGAGCGATACGCAATTTGTCGCTGCCGCAAAGAATGGGGAACTCGGAGTGATCAAAAATGATAACTACTATGTCTTCGATGCAGCGGCGCGGAAAGTCAGAACTGATCCTGTCACCGTTTCCGGTTACACCAGCGGAAGCCCGAACGACCTTCGCTTCTGGAATTCAACAGGAATTTTTGTCATTGATCCTGAAACGGCAAACAGTCGGCGAATAACATCCTTGCAGAATACGGATTTTATGCCCGGCGAGAAAGTTTCCGCAAATCACAGGACTTCTGCGTATGTACGTAAGCAAGGTTCGAACAGAACGTCGCTTTTGTTAAGAAAGCTCGACGCTGCGGGCGATTCGCGCGAGATATTTACGGCGCCGGAAATACAAGACTTTGCCTTTCGCAAAGATATGATTCTGGTAGGGAACGGCAATGCGGAGCTGGTTGTGCTTGACCAGGATGGCAAATCGCGCGGTGAGAAATGGAGTCTGACCAACGCAAATCCGCACTATCCCGTAAGACTCTATACCTGTCCACAGGGCAACCGCACCGTAGCGATTGAAAATAATCTCGCGACGGTATATGACCCGGACGGCAAAGTGCGCGCGACAAAGGTTTTGCACGCGGCCGAGGTCTCGGGCGTGTTCTTTTCTCCCGATTGTTCCGCAATGGTAACCTCAGGAAACGACAGCATGGTCAAATTATGGAAATTGCCCTCGCTTGAACCTGCAGGCGCGCTGCTATTCTCAGCGGGAGGCTGGGCTTTTGCTTCTACCGACGGCTACTATGAAGGCGAAGGCGGAGCACTGGATAAAATACATTTCCGGGTCAACCGTGATGCTGTGTCGCTGGCCGATTTTGATGAAAGTCTGCGTCGGAAGGGCCTGCTCAGAAATTCCCTGAGAAATATCGGCAGCTCGCGCGCCTCGGCTGCAGCCCCTGTTCTGGCCGGAAAAATTTTCAGCATGAAAGAATCGGGCATTGTTTTTTCCGGCGAGCGACTGAACATGGGTCAGAAGATTTTTGTCATCATTTCGGGAAAAAAGCATTATGGCAGAGTAACATTTCCCATGCATACCTCGGCGCGCATTGAGTTTGATGACAAATCTGTCGAAGCGCAGATCAAAGCCGGTACACCCGTATATCGCTGATCTTGATGTTGACATCGGTGTCATTATTTCTTGACCCCGCATAGCTATGGAATTCCATTGCCTATGCTTGGAATACCCTTAGGTTTGTTGGCTGCCAACGCGTTTGAATGGTACGCGCACAAAGCGATTTTGCACGAAGCGGGCCGCGATAAAAAGGGGCGCGAGCATTATCATTGGGATCACCACCGCGAGGTGCGCCGCCACGAATTCCGCGAGCATATGTACGATCATTACTTCGGCGAAGAGTATGACCGCCATCGATTTGAGGTTGAGTCGCTGGTAAAAGTGTCGCTGCTGGTTTCGCCGTTATTTCCGATTGCGCCTTTTTTTACGGCGACACTGTGGTACTCTGCGGCAAATTATTACTACTGCCATCGCAAATCGCACGACAATCCCGAATGGGCGCGTGAACATCTGCCGTGGCATGTCGACCACCATTTGGGCCGCAATCAAGATACCAACTGGTGCGTGACGAAACCTTGGTTTGATTATATCATGGGCACGCGCGTACTAACGCACCATAGCAAGAGCGAATCGAATCCTTTGGGAATCAAGCTGCCCGATTTTATAGAAAATCTGCTTTGGCAGCTGATACCCAAGGCGCAGTACGAACCGGCGCGGCAGTCGGCAGTGGCTTGATTAAAGCCGCAGGTTCGCACCGATCAGAAACTGATCAACATTGCGGTTGACCGCGACATATTTCAGAGTAGAGCCCGATTGCGTGTAATCGGCTTGGTTGTCGAAGCCTCTAATCATCACATATTCCAGCGAGAGCGAGAATTTTTCGGCGAGAAATAGTTCGGTGCCGAATAAAAAATTCCAGTCAATGCCCGATGTTTTTGTGGAGTAAGTCACTGCTGCCTGCTTCGCATCGGTACTGTATGAGGAAAAGCCGAGACCCGCGCCAACATAGATGGCGGCCTTGTCGGTCTTCACGGGATTAATACAAAACGATACGGGAATCACGACGCCATTACTACTCTCGATATAGGGTGTCGCGCTAGGCACCGCGGTTGTCGAACGACTGTTCGTCCGCTCGGGAGAGAATGAATATGTTGCTGCAAGGCGGGCGCCGAACGCTCCGAAATCCACCTTACCGCGCACGCCAAACGACCAGATCGGAATGCCGAACGCATCTTCACCTGACTGGTATGCTTGGCCGTTGCGATCGAACTGCACATTCGGGTTGTAACCGACAATGATGCCGACCTCGAATTCCTGAGCCCGTTTGGTTTCACCGGCAGCGGGCTCGTGAGTCTGCGGTGCAGCCTTTTCTGTTTTACCGCGCTTGAGTGGTATCTTGGCAGGCGGTGCAGCCATTAGCGGTACGACCAGCGCAAACAGAAACAATACCCCGCGGGCCTTTTTTCCTGCGGAAATTATCTGTGTCGATCTTTTCATCGGTATTCTCCTTATCAGCGTTTTGCTTTAGCTTTTGGTTGGCGTTTGGGCGGTGGCGGTGGCTCTTCGGCGGGCGGAGTGACTTCGGCTTTAGGCGCCACACCCCAACGGAAGTCATAACTCAGCGCAAGGTATAATGTGTCGTAGCCCGAATTCTGCGCGGCGGCCGAGGCCTGGTTGATCACGCTGCTGAGCGTAATGTTCCATGGCACATAGGTTACGTCGATGCCGAACGAGGTCATGGTGAACGCAGGCACTGAAGCCGTGCTGGAGGGATAATACACGTAGAAGTTTCCCGACAGGCTCTGGATCAGCACGAACGGAGAAAAGGCAAAATCTGCAGCCTTGATAGATAGCTGCGTGCCGAACTGCGGGCCGCTCAGATAGATATTAAACCCGTATGACCCTGTCGCCACGCCCGATGTACTGTAGGTGGTGAGTTCTCCCGGTGTGAATGACCAGAGTGCGCCGGCAAAAAGTATCCAGCTGACGCGCTCGTTGCGTATTACCTGCACCTCGAGGTTTGGATTCCAAGTATTCATATAGAGCGCGATGTTAAAAGTTTTCGGCGCCGTTGTGCCACCGCCGATGCCGACGAAATAATATCCAAAATCTGCCGCCAGATAGTCGTTGAATGCATAACGGCCGACAACACTCACGCCGCCACCGGTGACGCTGACTTCTTTATTCGTTCCCGATTCTTTGCCGCTGACGCTGGTGTAGTTACCCGCGAGACGCAGGTCCCACTGTCCTTTTTCGAACTCAAACCACGGCAGTGGCGGGGCAGATACGCTGAAGTTAGCCTGCGTTGCGCTGTGCAGCGACTGGGTGATGAGCGCCAAGCCAATGGTAAACGTCGCATAGAATATGGTGCGGATTTTTTTGCGCGTGAAATTCCCGTTGGTGTGTGACATATTTCTAAGTTACCTACACAGGTATAGATCGGAAATAAATATTCACAGATCTATTAATCCATATATACAAATTACTGACAGCCATGTTCAATGCTCAGACGAGACTCCGGAAGTGCTTTCCGCGCGGTCGTGCGCGCACCGTACGGTGGCCCTACCGATTTTGTATGGCTAATCCTCTTTCGCAAAGCGAACCATGGAACCTCGTTGCCGAAGGTTACCAGGTAGAAACCGTACCCATGTTTCGCCAATATTGCCGCAAAGCGATTGAGCTTTCAGGCTATCAACCGGGCTCACAGGTGCTCGATGTCGCGTGCGGGCCGGGCACTCTCTCGCTCATGCTCGCCGAAAGCGCGGCGCGAATTAGCGCAATTGATTTTTCCGAGGCGATGCTCGCGGTGTTGCGCCGGGAAGCGGCCATCAGCGGCGCGCACAATATCGAAATCCGTCTGATGGATGGGCAGAAACTCGAATATGCAGACAACATTTTTGATTTTGCTTTTTCAATGTTCGGATTAATGTTTTTTCCCGACCGGCTGGCCGGTTTTCGCGAAATTTACCGTACGCTGAAACCCGGCGGCCGCGCCGCGGTTTCAAGCTGGGCACCGGTTTCCGAATCGCCGCTCATGCAGTTGATGTTTGGTTCACTGCGTGCCGCATTTCCCGAGCGCCCCGAACCAAAAACGAATATGTTGAGTCTCGAAAACCCCGATTTTTTCCGCGAAGAAATGTCGCTGGCGGGTTTTACAGACGTCACGGTAACAGCGTTCGATGGCGCGTGGCAACTTTCTGCACCGGAAGTTTTCCTCGAGTCGATGGTGCGCGGCAGTGCGCCGCTTGAACTGATGCGAAAAAATCTCGGAGCCGCTGCTTGGCAAGAAAAGCGACTGGTAATTCTTGATTATCTGGAAAAGAATCTGCCGCCGCTACCCGCGACACTACATTCACGCGCGCTCATCGGCGTCGGTAACAAAGCGCAATAATCTAATCGCGCAATTCGCTGGCGATGACGGGCAGCAGTTTTTTCAAGTCTGCTGCCTGACCTAACAGTTTCGAAGCCTGCATTGCTAACTCCATCGCAGCCTGCGTGACTTGCGTGGCTTTGATCGCAATCATGCGCGCTGTTTCACTCATGGCCGCGGCTGTTTTTTCCAGAATAGAGATCTGTTCTTCGATTCGATTGGTAATGACGCTCATAAAACTCACAATCACTTATGGATAATCTCATTTTTGAGATTGAGAGCTGCTGTAAGCAGTTTTTCCTTCAGGGTGGCATCGACGTGACCGTAATCGAGCGCCGCAGCGAGGTGTGCCGCGACTTTGCCAAAGTGTTCTTCGGTGATGCCCATGTTTTTATGCGCCTCGGCCATTGAGCGGCCCTGATAGGTGTCACCTGAAAGTATGCACTGCAGAAATTCTACCTGGTGTCGCCTTAGTTCAGCCATTGACGCATTGGCAAAATAAGGCGCCAGCGCCTGATCGAGCAATACGCGCGCATAGAAATTATCGACAACGGCCTCGAACACGTGTTTACCGCCGAGTGCTGCTGCATCCATAACGCGAAAGATATGATTGCTATTCATGTGTCAAACGAAATGAATGCGGATTGCGGGAGGCTGCCGACCTGCTAGCGGTTCAGCGCGCCTTTGGTAAAAACTTCGATCAGCGTCATGGCCAGAAGCAGCAGATTATTCGACGCCGTGGCAGGTTCTACCGAAGCCCGCATCGCATCGAGTATCATCGCATTGAGCAGGCGCGCCGTGCTGGGTATATGCAATTCGCCGCGCAAAAAACCTTTGTCGCGACCGATATCGAGAAAGCGCTCTGTCGCCAGCTGAAAAGCCTGCTGCGAAGCTTCAAAGCGTCTGCGTATCTCTGGCGCTGCGTGCACTTCATCGAAAAAAATGCGCAAATGACTGATCTCGCGCAGGAATATCTGGCTGAACTCCATGCAGAAACGCTGCATTTCACCCACATAATCTTCTATAGTATGCGAGAGGTCGGGGCGGGTACCCTGTGCAATACGCAGAAAATCCGCACTGATCGCGTCATAGAGTGTCAGAAAAATATCGAGCTTGTTGTCGAAGTAGCGGTAGATCGTACCGTGGCCGACGTCGAGGCGGGCGGCGATATCGGCTATACCCGCAGCATGAAAGCCTTTTTCGGCAAAAACTTCCCGCGCGGCCGACAGGATAGCGTCGCGTTTGACTTTTTTTTGTTCCGCACTGACTTCGGGACGGGCCACTGCGGTAATGGTGAATTTTCGGAACGCCGCGTCAGGTAATTTTATATTGCTTCCATTTTTTCCTAAATAAACCCAATAAAAAACAGCAAAAGAAAAAATAATTTACGGAATGACTTGTCATTTTATTGGCTTATAGCCTTGCCAAAAAGGGGGATTTCATGAATAAACGGGCAGTTACCACAGATTCAGGGGCGATCCGCACACAGGGTGCTGAAAGCAAGCCGGGACTCGATACTGAAGCGCTCATTGTCGGGTCAGGTTTTTCGGGCATCGGTGCCGGCATCAAGCTTAAAGAGGCGGGAATCCCTTTTATTGTGCTTGAAAAGGCCGCAGACCTTGGTGGCACCTGGCGCGATAACACGTATCCCGGCATCGCCGTCGATATCACATCGTTCACCTATTCGTTTTCGTATGAGCAGTTGCCTGACTGGTCGCGTGTCTTTGCACCGGGCGCGGAGCTCAAAAAATATGCAGATCATTGTGCGGAAAAATATGGCGTACGCCCGCACATGCGTTTTAACTGCGAGGTCGAGACGAGCAGCTTCGATCTCCACACGCACACCTGGATAACGACGCTCAAGAGCGGCGAGGTGCTAAAATCACGCTATCTGATTATTGCGACCGGCGGCCTCACGATTCCGAAATTTCCCGACATTCAAGGTATTAGTTCGTTCACCGGCAAAAAAATTCACACCGCGCGTTGGGATCACGCCTTTGATCTCAGGGGAAAACGCGTCGGCATTATCGGCACCGGTGCAACGAGTGTGCAGCTCGTTCCTGCGTTGGCACCGATTGTGCGTGAGCTACATGTCTACCAACGCACGCCGATCTGGATTCTGCCGAAACCTGACGCTGAAATTGCAAAAGGGGTTAAGCTTGCTCTGAAGTACATACCAGGACTGCAATGGTTGCTGCGCGGCATAACCAACTCTATCACCGAAGCGGTAATGGTGCTCGGTGTCATCAACTACAAAAAATATCCGCAGATCACGAAATTTTTCGAGAATATCTGCCTTGACCATCTGGCGAAACAGGTCGTGGATCCCGCAATTCGCCAAAAACTGACGCCCACTTATGGCTTTGGTTGCAAGCGTCCCAGTTTTCACAATGAATATCTGAAATCGTTTAATCGCGAAAACGTCGAACTCGTTACTGAAGGTATTGATCGCATCACCGAAAACAGCATTGTAAGTGAAGACGGCAAAAACCGTGAGATCGATGTGCTGATTACCGCAACCGGTTTCAAAACTTTCGAAAAAGGGAATACTCCGCCTTTTCCCGTAAATGGTCTGCAGGGCAAAGAGCTTGGCACGTTCTTCGACGAAGAACGTTATCAGGCCTATGAGGGCATCTCTGTACCGAATTTCCCGAATCTGTTTATCATGTTGGGGCCATATGCTGCCACGGGAGCGTCGTGGTTTCAGATGGTAGAAAACCAATCGCACCATCTTGTGCGCGTTATTAAAGAAGCGCATAAGCGTGGCGCGACGTACGCGGAGCCACGGCAAGAGGCGCACGATCGTTATCATGCCGACATCATGCAGCGTATGGCCGGAACGGTGTTTTTCAACAACAACTGCGCGAGCGCCAACAGCTACTATTTTGACCGCCACGGCGATGCACCGTTTATGCGGCCAATGACGTACGCAGAGGTGTGGTGGCACAGCCACTTTTTCGACCTCGATGATTACGAATTTCGCGGCCCTCACCCCTCAATTCCCTCTCCCGTAGCGAGAGGGGAGGCGGAGAACCCCCTTCTCCCTACGGGAGAAGGGGCGGGGATGCGGGAGAATGGCAAAAAGCTCGGCAAGGTATCGACCCTTGTATAGAAGGAGGAATCATGGAAATCCGCACAGAAATTGAAATTAACGCGCCTGCAGAAGCAGTGTATAAAGTATTGGTGAACTTTCCGGACTATGCCTCATGGAACCCGGTCATTACCAAGATCAACGGCATGCCCTACGTTGGCGAAAAGATCAGTTTTAATATTAAGGCTGCTCCTTCGGTCGAAATTCCTATCCCCTCATGCGAAATTCTTGTGGCCAATGCGTCTGCTAAAGAATTGCGTTGGAAAGGACCGGCGATTCCGATTGCCAGCGATATTCTGAGCGGTGAGCACTATTTCATAGCGCAGGAGATCTCGCCGCAAAAGACGCGATTTGTGCACGGGGAAAATTTCACCGGCCTCGCCGCAGGCGCGCTGAAGCCGCTATTGCAAGACAGGCTGACAGAAAGTTATAATGAAATGAACCGCGCGCTGAAAACCCGCTGCGAACGGTAGATGGATCTCAAAAGCAAAAAAATCGCCGTAACCGGTGCCTCTGGCATGCTCGGTGTCTACATATGCCGTGCACTTCTGGCGCGTGGTGCGCAGGTCATCGGTGTTGTGCGTAACGTCGACAAGGCCGCATTTCTGAAAAAAGAAGGCGCTTTCGGCCCTCCGGGCCAAAAGTCGACGATCGAATTCCGCAAGGCAGACCTGCTCGACGCCTCTTCGCTCGCGAGCGCGTTTGCCGGCTGCGACGCCATAGTTTCGAATGCGGCGTTGTATCAGATTACTAACCTGAATTGGGAAGACAACTACCGCCCTAATAAGATCGGCACGGAAAACGTATTCAACGCCGCAGCGCAGAACGGCATAAAGCGCATCGTGCATATTTCCAGCGTCGCCGTTTACCAGTTCAGCATTTTTGGTGAAATCGACGAAACATCATCGCAAATCAACGGAGAAGCGCGCGAAGGCGGGGCTTATCGTGCAACAAAACAACTCAGCGAAGAGCTCGCATGGAAGCTCGCTGCTCAGCATGATATCAGGCTCACGACGTTGCGGCCGTCGGGTGTCTATGGCGCACGCGATACGAATATCATGCCGTACTTCAAAATGGCGATGAGGCTGCCGTTCTTGCCGGTGCCTGGGCTTAGCTGGCCGCTCGTCTATGCGGCCGACGTCGCCGATGCAGTGGTCGCGGCGCTCGAAAACGACAAATCTGCGGGAGCGGCATATAACACCACGGGCGACAGCCGTGATTTTGCCGATTTTTTATCGGCATGGCATGAAGCCGCCGGAAAAGGCGCGCGTGTTTTCAAGATACCCGTTGGCCTCGGAGTAAAATTCAGCTTCAGCAAAGCCATGCATGATCTGCGTTTTCAAAACCGGTCTTTTGTCGAAGCGTTGCGCGAAATATTTGCCGAAGAACCCGAGTTGCTGAATTAATCCTGCTCGTACGCTCCCATGCTGTAACCCGCGGCATTCGTGAGCGGCGACGAGCCGGTGTTCACGGCCGTGCGGGTGACAGCGTTGATGTCATCTGTGACGGAGCCGCACGGTGCACTGCCTGTACCGCAGTCTGATAAGCTTGTATTTCGCCCCCCGTAGCGCAAATCGCGCCATTCATTGGCTGAACAGCTGTTCTGCTGCAGGCGCCAGTCATCACCACTGTAATTAATGAATGGTATACAGGTATTGCTGAGCACCGTAATATTGCCGCTCACCGTACCAGCAGCACCGCCGTTGGTACTTGCTGCCGTGTTGATCTGCCCAAGGTTAGCGTTTGCCGATCGTATGGCGGTTCCTCCGCTGTTATTGTAGTGAATACCTCCCGAATCTCCGATAAGCGCGTTGTTGTGCAGCGAAACCGGATTGTCGGTCGCGTTCCATTCATAGAAGATGCTGCCACCAGCTGCGTTAAAGATGATGTTGTTGGTAACGAGCGGTTTTCCGCTGCCCCCGTTGACGGCAAAGGCGTGCGCGTTGCCGAGGTTTGATAACGTTGCAATCGTATTGTTTGAATAAGTTCCGCCCGTTGCTGCAAAGTGGTAAACGCCAATACTCCATGCAAAGTTGCCTCCTGATATGGCATTGGCAATAACAACGTTGCTCACCACGAGAGGATCTGAATTCACGCTCAGAATACCCGAGGCCAATGAAAGAAAATCGGTAATACCCTGCACGATGGTACCCGATTTGATATAATTATTGCGCAACCGGGGAGTGCTGTTCTCGAGGCGGACTGCCGCTGTCGTGCTGCTTGCAGAGGTCACGTTGCCGCTGATGATTGCATTGTGTGCGATGAGAGGCCCGGTTGCATGGCTCGTGCCGCTGTTTTGCACGAGCAGGCCATAAGAGGGGCCGGGCTGCGCGACGGTGGTTTCAATGCGGTTGTACCGCAGCGTAAAATTATTGTCTGAGCCGGCGATGAGCGCCATTGTGCTCGCCGTGCCAGTGGCCATCATGTGAAACCCTTCGACTATTGTCGCCGAGGTGACATTGAGCGCGAAGAGTACGGTACCCGAATAGGCAATTCTTGATTTGTCGGCATCTGCCATGCTGCGATCGGCTTCTGCAAAAGTTGATGTGTAGCCGCCTTTCAGGTTAACGCCTGAAATCAGAATCAGCGTGTCGTTATAGT
>JAEUSA010000240.1 GCA_016788945.1 Leptospiraceae bacterium | reverse complement strand
GCCGGGGGTATTGGCCTGAATACCGCAGGCTTTTTTGCCGAAGCGGGCAGCCGCCTTGTGCTCACTGACATCAACGAAGTCGCGCTCGAAAATGCGAAGCAGCGCTTGGCGAAGCACGGCGTCGACATTCTTGCCAAAGTGGTCGATGTTACCGACCTCAAGGCTGTCGAAAAGCTGCGCGATGACGTTGTGCAGAAGTTCGGTACACTCGATATTCTCATCAATAACGCGGGCATCGGCTACAACGCCGAAATCGCAGATACACCGCTCAGCAAATGGCAGCAGTTGATGAACATCAACTTCTGGGCGCCGCTCTACCACATTCAGGCATTTCTACCGCTGATGAAAGAGCGCAAGTCGGGCCATATCGTCAACGTGTCGAGCGGGCAGGCGTACTTTCGCGCGCCGACGTGGGGTGCCTATTCGGTCACCAAACTTGCCGTCGGTGCGATGTCTGAGATTATGAACGTTGAAGTCGCGCGCGACAACATAAAAGTCACGACGGTGTACCCATTTCTCGTGAATACCGGCTTTTACGACACGGCGACGGCCAGCTCGATCGGCGAACAGATTTTCTTCATGTTTATGCCGCTCTATTCAGACAAACCCGAAACCGTGGCGCGTATGATTTTTGATTCGGTGCGCGAAGAGAAAGACGTCGAAATGGTAAGCATTCTCAACCAGTTCTTTAAGTACATTCGCGTGATGCCTACAGCGGCTAACATCATGGACAAGACGACGCATACGTTTATGTCAAAACAACAGCAAGAATCTTTAGGCCTCGGTAGCGTGGTCGATAAAGTAGGATCTATACTGAGCACGATTTTTGACACCGCGAAAAAAGGTGTACCCGAAAAAGGTTTTGTGATTCATGAAGTGATGTCGGGTGAGCACGAGTTCGTCGACGGAGCGGGGCCGGCTGGAAAACACAAGTTCGAATTCAAAGCAGATTGGGGTCCAAAGAATCTCGTGGATTTTGTGAACCCCGGCCAGGATAAATTTATGTTGAGTGAGCTCGCGGGTACAGTCACGATTGGCGGCATGTGCGAGAATATGCCGGTTAACGGCACACTGCAACTGCGCTACTTTCAGGACCAGAAGATCCGCTACACCTTCGACTTTAGCGTCGACGGCGAGCCCTACCAGTATGTCGGCGAAAAACAGCAGATCTATCCCTGGAACCTGCCCTATTCGCACACTACCTGCTTCGGCGAAGTACGCAATCTGCGTACCGGCAAACTGATATCGAAGTCGGTAACACACTTCGATCTGAATGACCTGCCCGAGTTTTTGGGCACGTTCAGGCTGACAGGCTAACTTAGGGGGCGTTTCAAAACCCACCTCCTGCGGGTTTTGAAACATTGCGCAGGCTTGCTGCGCGCGGAGTTTCAGGCGGGCAACGGCCACCTGAAACTCTGTGCACGAAAATGGCAGAAGGCGGCGTTGATTTCGCTGGACGTTGCGACTGACGATTAGAGCCGATCAGCTCATTGGACTCCTTCGTTTCTTGTGTGTTGCGCTACTTTGGCATTTTGTTTTTCTTGTTGGGTGCGCACTGCCGCGCGAATTACCGTGACTGGCAGGCTCCGGGCTGCCGCGTCGACAAACCCGACCTGACGATTCTGCAGTTCAGCGATACGCATGTGCGCCATGGCGATGATGGCAAGTGGCTCCGCGGCGAATTGCAGAAAGCGATCGCGGAGCATCGCCCCGATATTCTGGTACACACAGGCGATGTGACCCTCGATGGGGCTGAGACCGAATGGCAGGCATTTGTTGAGGCAATGAAAGATATAAGTATGCCCCTCGAATATGTATGGGGCAACCATGACATGCCGCTCAAGAAGACAGAATATGCCAAAGGTGGATTAACCCACTACCGCGACATAGGCAACTATCGGCTGATCTTTATCGATACCGCCTACGATGGCCCCTTTGTCGGCAGCTACACGAGCATACCCGAGGGTGAGTTCGCCGCGATCAGGGCAACGGCCGAGACGAAAAAGAAGATCCTCATTTTTGCTCACCACCCGCTGGCAAAAGATGCACCGCATTTTCGCCTGCGCAATGCCGATGCGGTACTCGCGCTCTTTGCGGGTGCCGATGTAATTGCAGTCATCACCGGCCATTTTCACGGTGCATATCTCGCGAACGAAGGCAAGGTGCTCTATTCGGGAGTCGCCCCGCTGGCGCGGCACCAGCGCAACCATACCTGGAGCCAGAGTAAGGGCTACCGCATTGTCGAATTGCAGACAGGCTGTCTCAAAACACGGCACGTAACCGTCGCCATACCATGAAGAAGTATTTCGTGTTCTTATCCATAGCTGTGCTATCGTGTAAAACGGGTTCAAACTATGAAAATCTGCAGCAGTTGCGCCGCCAGCCGGAGAAGGCTGTCGAAGCGCCTGCTATTTCAGGCACTTACTATATCCGCCCTTTTGTTTTTGTCGAGAGTGCGAATCGTTCAGAGATGTTTCGTAAGGCTTTTGTCGTGCCGGGTTACAAGGGCATCGACTTCGATGGTTATGGGCGCATGGCGGCCTCCGATGAAAATTCAGGCATGCGCACCTTCTCTTCGCAACCCGATGTGCATATCGCTGTGGGTGAAGAGATCGGTCGGCTCGGCGCGAAGGTCTTTGTCGCGACTGATGCGCCCCCCGATGGGGCGCAGGTCATCGAGGTGAAAGTATTAAACTCTGAGTCGAGCATGCGCTTGCATACGTATGGTTGCTGGCCTTTTGTGGGCTTTTTTGTCTATTTGGTCAATGGCGACGTCTATACGACGATTGTGCATACGCAGGCGGAGTTCAGACTTACGGGAGGAGCCAAAACCCGGAGCGGCAGGCTCGACGTCTACACGGCGAAAGACTTTGGTTTCTGGACAACATACGCCGGTATGGAAATTCTCGAATCGTTCAGCGAGACCCAACAGGCGCACGTGAAAGATTTTGCGCTCGCTTTGGGCAAAGAGCTGTTGCCTCTTTAGAAAAAGGCTTGCAGACGCACAAGCGACATAATAATGTGACATAATATGCTCGAGTACGCCCTACCGGTGGCGGCATCGGTATTTTTTACCCTTTTCCTGCGCCGGCTCGACAAATCGAATGTAAACTTAAAAAAAATCAAGGCGATAGCCGAACGGGCGGAGCGCGAGCTCGCAGAACTCACGCTGAAGAAAAAAGAAGAACTCAAAGACGCGACGATTCGTTTTGACTCCATTCTCATCAATGCCGATAAATACCTCGGTGCGCTGACCGAAAAGCTCGAGCAGGCAAAGGCCGACCTGATGTCGGTGGAAACCACGCGCCAGAATCTGCGCGTGATGGATAGCGAGCTGCAGTCGCTCGACAACACGACGCGCTCGGTGAAAGACCAGCTCAAATTCATCAACGATTCGCTCGACAAAATCGACCAGCAGCAGAAAAAAATCAAAAAGCTGCAAGAGCACGTCAAACAGGTCGACGATGAAGCCGCGCACATGATCGATGTATTCCAGGCGGCACTCAAAGACAAGTCGGGCGAAATACTCGCGGTACTCGAAAAGAAATTCGAAGAAATTACGAACGAGACGCTGCGCATGCAGGGTGAGCTGCGCGATGACCTGATGGCGCGGCATGTCGACCTCAAGGGCGAGGTCGAGCATAGCTATGAACAGCTTGAGGCAGATCTCAAAAAAAGCGCGCAGGACCTCACGCAGAATATCGAAAGCCGTATACAGACGCAAATTCAGGCCGTGACCGATCTGCAGGAGCGCATTTTCTCTGCCGAAAAGAATCTCGAGGTCACGGTTCCTGATATGATTCGCGACATCAAGAACGACCTGCTGCGCGACATGCAGGAACAGGCGCAGAAGCTTGAGACACTCAAGCTGACGCTCGGCGGCACCGAAGACACGATGCGCAAGAAGCTGCATGCGTTCCGCGAAGAACTCGAGCAGCAGCGTTCATTGTTGTTCCATGAGATCGCGACCGAAGCCGAACGCATTCGCGACCAGATATCAAACCTCGACCTCGACGCATTGGCCAAAAAAGACGAAATCATCAAATCGGCGCGCAGCGAAGCGCAAAAAATTCAGAAGAACATTGAAGAATTCAACGATCAGTACAATCGCGCACGCGAAACACTGTTTCAAGAGGCTTCGCGTCGCGAGAGCGATCTCTCGAACAAACTGGATGAAGTTGAAGATCTGAGCAAGAGTATTGCTGCACACCTCGCGCAGAACCGTGCGCGCGGCCTCGAAGAAATGCAGAATGAGCTGCAAAAAGCCCTGGGCGAAATTAAATCCGCGTCACGCGAGCTGTTCAGCGACATCGAAGAAGAAATTCTGCGCGAGTCAGGCATGTTGCGCGATAAGCTGAGCTCGGTACAGGCTGAGGTTACACAGATCGTTCAGCAGACCGAAGAGCGCTGCGAAAACTTAGAGAGCAAGGTCGCCGATATTTCACAAAACACGGAAAAAGAATTTGCCAATTACCTTAAAGAACTTAAGAAAGCCGCTGAAAAAGGCCTCAACGACTATCGCGAAGAGCTCTCGGAGCGTGAGCGGCAGTTCATGCAAAGCCTTACCAGCTTGGACAAAAACCTGCGCGACAAAATTGCCGACGCTGATCGGCATTTTGAAAGCGCGCAATCGCGCCTTGAAGAAATCGTCAAAGACGCCAAAAATGCTCTCCATAAGAATACAATGGAGATCGATAAGAGTCGCGCCGAACTGATGCGCGACATGGACAGCGAGCTCGGTGACGCCGTGCAGAAATTCCGCACGCGCATCGAAGAAAAAGAAAATGAATTCAGCGCGAAAATAGAGCTTAACATTGCCCGCTTTTTCGACATGAAGAAGGGTCTCGAAACATCGCAAGAAACGCTCATCGAAGCGCTGCAAAGCGAAAAGCGCCGCATCGAACACGAAATCAGGCAGACGAATGACCAGCAGCTGAAGCTGTTCGATCAGGAGCTCGCCGAACGCGAGAACCGTCATAAGGCACAGTTGCAAACCCTGACCGCAGATTCGGTAGGTGATTTTAAGGGCAAAGTCAATGAGCTGATGGATCGTCTCATGGACATGAAAACCGAGACTACATCCACCTTCCGTGAATTTCAGGACAACCAGCAAGAAGTATATGCGGCAATCGTTGAAGAAACGCGCGCGACCGGCCAGGAAATCCGTGACCTGAAAGAAGCATTGCGTGAGCTCAAGGCCGAAGGCATGAGCATTGAGAAAAGCAAACAAACCGCTGAAAGCATGCGCGCGCTCATTCGCGAACTCTCGCAAAAAATTGAGCAGGCCGAGAGCAAAAACCAGGTGCTTGGCGAGGTGTACCAGCGCGTCGAAGAGATGAAAGAGATGCGTACGAAGCTTGAGACAGAGCTGCTCATGCTCAAGGAAAAGCGCGACAAGGTAGACCGTCTCGAAGAGAGCATCAACTTTGTTCTGGCGATGCAGAACGAGATCGAGGCGAAATCCACACAATTAAAACGGGTTCAGGCAAGTCTTGATGATTTCAGCGCACACTACGCCAAAATCGAAGAAGAACGTCGCAAAGCGGACGTGCTCATGCAAAACCTGATCGATGAGAACCGGTTGATTCAAAAGACGATCGACAAAATCGAAGCACAGGATAAGCACATCGATTCTCTCAACGAGGGCATTGCACAACTCAATGGCTTTTTCCAGCGCGTCGAGCAGCGCTCACACCTGCTCAAAGACCAGCTCGATACCATTACCGATCAAATGGTCGGTCTGCACAAAAACGAAAAAGAGCTGCAATCATTGCAAAGCCGATTCATGGAAATCGAAGATTTGATGTCGGATATCGAAAAGAAGAAAACGCAAATTATTACTTTCAATAAGCAGTTTGAAGAGCTGCGTAAACAGATGTCGTCGAGCGTACAGCAGATCGAGAAGATTGAACAGAACGCTGAAACCAAAGTGCGCCAGCTCTCTGAGTTTATGAAGGCGCTCGATGAAGAAACAGCGAACAAGGTAACGATTACGAAGACATTGTCACCTGCTGGTGTGGGCGATAAAAAAGACATGGTTCGTAAATTGTCGACTTTTGGCTGGACCGCAGAAGAAATAGCGCAGCGCGTTAACCTTGACATCCATACCATTGAAACGATTCTTTCGCTACCCGGTTAATAGTTAGTCACTTTTTTCGCGATCGGTGAGAAAAAATCGCCGTTTTCTGGTATATAATAAGTAGAGGGATCTATATGTTAACTACCAGTGTTTCACTACCAGTCAAGCACGCGCAACTATGGAGGGCAAAACAACGACAAATAATGCGACTGACTACGCGCATGCTGAGAAGTTTATTCACGCGAATGTCGGTTCGGCGTGGTTCAAAACGATTGTACAATCGTACAGGAGAAGACTTTCAAATCGTTACTACCCGCTTTACCGAGACAGAATATGATACCCTGCATTGTGCCGCAGCCGCCTTGCGCGTGAGTGTGTCCTGGTTGGTTTATTGTCTGATCAAATTGTGGTTGAAACCGAGTCAACGAGTGAAGACTAATTTGTATACGACTAACTATTACATGACTCCGCACACCTGTGGTCCTACTGCATTAATTTTCACGGAAAGCATTTACTTCCGGAGAAACACCGCACAGCAAAACATTAGCTCCGTCTCTCAAGAATGATCTCTCTCGCCGACACCGGTCTTTTTTCCGCCGAGCAGCTCAAAGTCCTGAGTCGGCTCAAGGTCAAAGATCTGCGCGATTTGTTCTATTATCTACCGCGTAAATACATCGACCGTTCACAAAAACTCGACCTGCGTAACTCCCGAGCGGGTGATATGGTCACGGTAGTCGGAAAGATCATGCATGCCGAAATGAAATACGCAGGTCGGCGTCGCTTCACGATCAAGATTGAGGCGAATGGCTTTATTATCTATGCCACATTTTTTAATGCCGGTGCATATATGCAAAAGCAGCTGCTTGTGGGCAAAGAAATTGCCTGCTGGGGCAAGCTCGAGGTGTTTCGGGGCCGCATGAGTTTTATGCATCCAGAGTGGGAGCTCATCAGCGACGAGGTTACTTCACCGCAGCATAGTGGCCGCATCGTACCGATCTATAAAATCACAGAGGCCATGCGCAATGCCTACCTCACCGTGAGGTCGCTGCGCGAAAAAATCGAGACTTGCCTGACTAACTATGAACGACGCATTACGGATTATATACCGCAGACGAATCTGCAAAACCTCGGTTTGTTGGGTATTACCGAAGCTCTGCACAAAGTTCACTTTCCCCAGACGATGGCCGAAACCGAAGAAGCCCGTCGGCGCATGGCCTTTGACGAATTGGTCTTGTTTTCGGTGCTGAACGAAGAAAAAAAACTGGCAATACGCCAGATTGACAAAAAATTTCGCATAGTTAGTCATCCAGATTTAAAGAAAGAACTCGAAGACCTCATCAGTGGATTACCATTTGAGCTAACGGGAGACCAACAGCGCGCCATTGGCACACTGCTCAAGAACTCTGCTGCCACGCACCCTGTAAACCATCTGCTCATGGGCGATGTCGGCAGCGGTAAGACTCTCGTGGCGTTGATTCTTGCGCTCGTCTATATGCGGCATAACTTGCAGGTTGCCTACCTTGCCCCGACAGAAATACTTGCGCGCCAGCACTACCAGACCTTTCTCAACATACTGCCGAAAGGTTCGTTCGAAGGCGTAGAGCTATTGATCGGTAAAGACGCCGCGAAAGACAAGCGCGGAAAACTCGAGCGTCTCTCCCGCGGCGAATCGCTGTTGGCAATCGGCACGCATGCGCTGATTCAAGATGAAGTCAACTTTGCCAATCTGGCGCTCATCATCATCGATGAACAGCACCGCTTCGGTGTCGAACAGCGCGAAAAGCTGCGCTCGAAAGGGGAAACACCTGATTTGCTTTCGATGACCGCGACGCCCATACCGCGCACGCTGACGCTGGCTTACTATGGCGATCTTGAACCCATCTACCTACGCGAAAAGCCGAAGAATCGTCTGAAGATTGATACGCGAGTCTTTCAGGAAAGCGAGTTAGAGCGCATTTACAAAGCCGTCCGAAAGTATGTGACTCAGGGGCGACAGGTTTACATCATCTACCCCGTGATTGACGAAAGCGAGAACTCTGACATGGCTTCACTGATGAGCGAATTTTCGGTTTTAGAGAAAGAGGTGTTTCCTGACCTGCGCCTTGGTCTGTTGCACGGTCGCCTGAGCGGCGATGAAAAAGACCGAGCAATGCAAAAATTCAAAGACGGATTAATTCAGGTGCTCGTGGCGACTACCGTCGTTGAAGTTGGCATCGATGTGCCCAATGCCAACGTCATCGTGATTCGTCATCCCGATCGATTCGGTTTGTCGCAACTGCACCAGTTGCGTGGCCGTGTTGGCCGCGGCAAGCATCAGAGTTTTTGTATTCTTGTGGCGCCCGATCGCATGACGGCCGAAGGCGAAGCGAGACTCAATGCTATGGTGCGCACCGAAGACGGCTTTGAACTCGCACAGGTGGATTTTGAGCTACGCGGTGCGGGTGAAATGACCGGGCTCAGGCAATCGGGGGCATCAGAATTTCATGTCGCCGACCTGCGCGTGCACGGCCCTTTACTCGAAAGCGCCGTCGAATTTTTGCACCAGCATCCCGAGGTACAACGGCAGTTTGCCGGTATGAAGAACATCAGGCAAACGCTCGAGAAAGGGCTCGTCTTGTTCGGAAACTGAAAAAGATTGTATCATCGTGTCGCAATCTGGCGATTGTCAACTTAGGCTCCATGATAATCCGGTTCGCACACAGCTTTGCCTTCTTCTGGATTTTCTGTTTGGTAGTGAATGGGCATGCGGTCGAACCTGAAATTAAGAACTGCAATACTGAATATTATGACATAACGGGTGAAAATGGTAATGCGCTCCTTGCAGAAATGCGTAAGAAAAACCGGACCGAAGGCGGCTACTTTGCGCACACCCGTTACAATTACAACAATACCTGCAGTGCGCTCAAAACTACTTGCAAGGTCAGGCTTCCGCGTTGGGTTAATCTTGCCAGTTCTGCAAATGAACCTCTAAAGGTTAAGTGGCAAAAGTTCATCGCTGCGCTCGTCGCTCACGAACAAGGGCATGTAGATATTTTTAACCGAGCAATGGCTTTTGCCGAGAAGAAAAGCAAAGACCAGACTTGTGTCCGAGCGACGACACTATATCA
>JAEUSA010000206.1 GCA_016788945.1 Leptospiraceae bacterium | reverse complement strand
GAACCGCGCAGCGAACTAAACGCGGGGGCACTGGCAGAATCAACGTTCTGTTCATAAGATCCTTTTGTCGAGCCAGAAGAGTTCTTAAGGGTATACTTGATTTTCCCATCGATGGTGGGTCGCGCCATGGTACCTGTTCCTTCGAAGCCAAAAACAAAAAAACCATCTGCCACGGGGCTATAATTGCTATAGCGCATACCCAAAAATATGGATTCCCTCATAAAGATACCGTCGACGGTCGATGCGGTTACCTTATCGCTGGAAAGCACGGAACTTTCGCTCGAATAATTCGTCCAGACGAAGCCACTGCCGCCAAGCGCATCAAGCACATGGTAGGCTTGCGCAAACGATGGCAAAAACGCGATGAGCAGCAATTTTCTGAGCATGGGTTATAGAATGGCCGCTTTCATGGGCCGTCAATAACGAGATTCGTGGTGACTGATAAGAGACATAATCAGCATATCTCTGAGAATAAGCGAAAAAAATTGACACGAAGATGCTATGAAAGGGCATTATATTTACAGTGATTCTACGCAGCTTATCCCTCATATTTTCGTGCCTCTGTATGACTTCTGGCGTGTTCGCCTATTCGTTCAAGGTACACCATAATTTTCCTGAAGAGTCAGTGCTCTACATGGAATTTCAGGGAACCATTCAGCAGCGCTGGGCCGCAGACTATCTGAAAGCCAAGGCCACCGGCCGTTATACAGGCACTTGTGTTATATTGGGCGGAACATCGATCGGTCATGGCGATAACGTCGAATGCGGTGCGTTAGGAATCAACCGGGTGGGTGGTGATAAACCCGATTATGTTCAGGATGTCTTCATTGACCACCCCATCTTACCTTTTAGCTGGAACGTCATTGGCATTAATGTAACCAGCTACACGCACTTTATTAATCTCAAGAGGAATGATGCCAATGGCGACCAGCTGGTTACCAATAACCACAATACCATAGACGGATACTCATATAATGCCACCTATGGCTTTCAGGAATTTGGCAGCCTTGATTCTCTCATTGCCCTCGGTTTAGGTTCATCGCAATTTTCTATCAACCCATTGGGCTGCACTCATTCTGCCTGTTCTGAGTACATAGGTGCTGCATTAGGCATAAATGAAAACCCAACGGTGGACTACATGCAGAACGGGTCGACCGCGCCATTGGGCAGCCCGAATGGCTCGAAGCAACTCGGTTCTGATGATGGCACTAATTACAATTGCTCCAGCGATACCGCGGTTGTCGGTAGCTGCCCTGATATCGGAGCCGAAGTGGGGGGCACATTTCAGATTCCTAATGTCAACCCAGGCGGTGGACGGGACTTTGGTGCATTTTTCGTCGGTAATCAAGATTGGGTAATTTGGGAACCTTCTTACAACGCCGCGACCTTCTATTATAACGAAGGTTGGCTTGAGGGTTTCACGAGCCGAAATCACAGTCTACAAACTTCAGCGATTGTAGGGCGTTATTACAATATTCCCGGTGACCAGATACTGTATTATGCGCTAACACACCATTACACAGGGGACATCGTGCAAATGACGCACGTCTGGGTGTCAACGGGCTACAACCATACAGATATCGAAGGCTGGGCAGAAGACCACTATGGCGATCGTGCCGTCGGCGGCTCAGATGGCAGCAAAAATTTCGAAAATTATCTAAACTCACAAGCATACGCCAATTCGCGTAGCAATCATTATAATGTACCAGTAGGCAACATTGCGAAACTTATTGTAGAGCAGACTTTTCTCACCTACCATTTGCGTTTCCGTTCCGGTTACGACAAAATGACCACCTCGAATACCGGTGTATGGCAAAATGTTGTGACTTGGGCAGTGCAGAATGTCACTGCAGAAATGGCCTTGGTCAATGAAAAGGCTGTGATGGATCTGCGTAAGTGCCGTAACAGCGGTGCCTGCGACAATATCTGATCAGCGTTTGCTTTCAAGCCAGGTTGAACGCGCAATAATCTCTTCTATCGAACCGTTGCTGCCGTAAGGCGAAGAGACGAACAGATAACTGAATTTTTTACCGTTTAATAAGAAGTGATCGAGACGGGTCTTACCTGCCTGAAAGCGCCAACGCAGCACAGGGTGAGATCCTGCTTTTATGCGCTGCGCGGATGTATGGCGTATTAGACCCTTTTGCTGCTTTTGTGCTGCAGTTACCGCTGACTCGACCTGTTTTTCACTGATCAGTGGCATGATGTGCAACTCACAGAGAAAGCCGCGTTCTGGCCGCATGACCTGCTGTACTTCGGGTGGCTGCGGCTGCCAGGCGCAGAAGTCGATTGTACGCAGCGGTTGTGGCAGGTGCTTGGGATACTGTGTCGCACCCGGTTGTTCACGGGGCTGAAATTGGCCGCCAAAGTCGATACGGATTTCTTCATTTGTAAAAACGAGCGGAATTATCGAAGTTTTCAATAATACCGCTGCAGCGAAAAGCGGTAAGGTGGCAGCGCGCAGAGTGCGCCAGAATGTTTTGGAAAGCATGGCGCAGCAAAGCACCTGCATTGAGGTTGTCCAGCGGATGTTTACTTCAGTTGCCGCAGAGGACGCATCAACAGACACGCTAATGCCCCGGCCACGATGAACCATCCGCCCGCCTGAAACGCAAAACCGAGACTCGTCCATTTGGATAACTGTGACAGACCAATCGCAGCAGTGGCGACGGAGACTTGAAATACAATGTTGTAGATACTCATTACGCGACCCCGCGCGCCATCAACCGTCGCATGTTGAATTGCCGCAGGTATTAACGTACTCATCAGGCCACCGAAAATGCCCGACAGGCCAAGCGAGGCCGCCACGAGTGTTGTGGTTTCAAACAGCGGAATCAGCGCCATTGACAGCCCCGACGCCGTTGCGCCAAGTATGATCATACGACCGCGCGCCATGGCGTGGGAAAGAAATTGAGCGAGGCCACCACCGGCGAGCAATCCCACACCCAAGACGGTCATTAACGAACCGCGTTCGGCCTCACCGAGATTAAGCCGGCTACGCGAGTATTCGGGTAACAGCACCTGCAGCGGCCCCACAAGAAACAGACCAACATATGTTGCAACGAGCAAAGAGATGATCAGAGGTTCGCGCCTTACGTAGCGCAAACCAGCGATGAGGCTATGCCATGCAGATTCATTCTCATGGCGCGGCTGCTTCGGTCGGGTTTTGAGCGGCACTAGCAGCAACGTCGCCGAGGCGTAGAGAGCACCAATGACCGTGAAGACGGTGTGCCATGCGCAGTATTTGCGCAAGAAGCCGACGACGAACGGTGCCAGGCCAAAGCCGACCATGATCATGATCTGAATTTTCATGCTTTCGCGCGGAATGCGCTCCTGATCGAACAAGTCACCCAACAGCGCCATGCGGCCCGGAATAATGAAACTGAGGCCTATTCCGTTGACAAGCATCACCGCGATCAGCATGAAATCCGCCACCGCAAACAGTTTCTGCTGCGTGAGAAAAACCATTGCTGCGCTCGTATAGATAAAAGTCGTCTGTGCGATCATGACAACCCGTTTGCGCTTAAAGCGGTCGATGACGGTACCCGCGTACATGCCTAATAGTAAGGGAGGAATCAGATTGCCGGCATAGACAAAGCCGGTAACAGCGTCGGAACCCGTAACTGCGCGTGAGTATATAATCATCGCGTAGACAAACATGTTACCGATGAGCAGAGTAAGAAACGAATTCAAGTAGAAGAAGATCAGCATCCGATATCATCCGCTGGTGCATATCGAGTCACGGTGCAAAGGCGAGTAACTATTCGGCTTTTTCGTAGGTAATTGATATTGACACATTGTTCAGTTTTATATCCTTCCACGCATGGATAAAAAAGACATCGCCGAAAACATTAAAGAAATGCTCGTTTCCGAAACGAGTATGGAATATCTCGCTGAATTACCCGAGAAACACCTGACTCAACTTTATGCCGACCTGCAAACATACATGAAGCGGTTGGATGACAACCAGCGCCCGGTATTCAAAGCCATCGCAGTTTCTACGTCATTCATCCCCAACTTTATCATCGCCAAGCTGGCACACGACTACTTCACTCCGTACATTGTAGCACAGGTCTGTGAATATATGGACCCGAAAGCAGCCGCCAAAATCGGCAAATCGTTGCGCCATGATTACATGGGCGATGTGGCCGTGAACGGCGACCCGAAGGTTACGGCACGCATCGGCGATTTTATGGAAGTTGATCTTATTGTTTCGGTAGTGCGAGAAATGGTAAAACGCCAGTTTTTTATGAAGCTCGGCGAAATTGCCGATGTGCTCAACGAGAATCACCTGAAAAATGTGATGCTCAAGATGAACGACGACAATGCGATTCTGCAAGTCGGCATTCACATGAAAGATGAGGATAAAATCATTCGCTTATCGAAAGCTTGGTCGCAGACGACGCGAAGTTATGTAACAGGCGAGCTGAAGAAGATGAACCATCCTCTCGCTGTCAAAATCTGATAAGACTCAACCCGATTTTTGCGACGCGTCTGCGGGAAACATCACCCCGTGCAGATTCTTGATCACGACGGCGACGATGAGCCCAGCGATTACAAGAACGGCGCCGATCTGCTGCTGTACAGTGAATCTTTCACCTAAGACGTGAGCTGTACTGCCCAAACCAAATATCGGTACTAATGTTGCAAAAGGCATCACCTTGCTCGCAGGTAATTTGAGCATCATCTTGCTGAACAGCGTGAACGCCAAATAGGTGGCAAACAGCGACATAAACGCCAGCGCAAGCCAAGAACGCAACGACGCATGCTGAACCTGCTGCAGCATTGCTTCAGCGCCATCGACCGTGAAGGCGAGTACTGTCAACGGCAGAGAAGACAATAAACTTGTCCACGCGATGAAACCGCCGAAATCCTGAATCATAAAGGTCTTGAGAATAATATTGCCCGCCGACCAGAACAGCGCCGAAAGCAGAATGAGGATAAATGCCACTGCCTGTGCACCGGCGAAGTAGTCGAGCCCAATCACCGTCAAACCTACGGCTGAAACCGCGAAGCCGGTAATTTGCAGCAGTGTAACGCGCTCTTTGAAAATCAGATAGGCCAGAAAAATGGTGATGTATACCTGCGACTGAATCAGCACCGATGACATTCCCGCAGGCAGTTTGAGATAAATTGCCCAGAACATCAGGCCATATTGCAGCACCCCGATGAACAGACTGTAAACGCACAGACGTATGACGGAGCCCGCGGGAAAACGATAGAACAACACCAGCGGAAAACCCGCGAGAAAAAACCGTATGGCGCAGAGCGTAAAAGGAGAGAAAGATTCTAGCCCATACCGAATCGCAACAAAACTGAGCCCCCATAACACAGGGGGAAAAAAGACTCGAATCCAGTCGGCGGCGCTGATGCGTCAGGCTGCGAATTGGCAGTGGGCCTGAAATTGAAATTCAAAACCACTCTGCCGTCACGAACAGGAGAAGTCGGTTTGCCGGGTCTTTTTCAGACGAACCGGCAATAAAACCGAGGTTGATACCAAGATTGAAATTCTCCCCCAGCCAAAACGAATAACCCGTCTGCAGCAATGCACCGGGGCCGAAATGGGAACCGCTCTGTACCGGCGTATTGCCCCCGCTATCGCCGGGACCATAGTTTAACCAAGTCACGCCGATACCACCGCGCAGGTTGAATCCGGTTTTGAATGGAAAGTAGCTCACTGTGACAAAGTTATCTATATGAGTTGTTTTAAAGGTGGCGAATGATTTTTCCCAAATGTCACCGCTGCCGAAACCGACAAAATGCGCTGCACCGACGAGCAACTGTGGGAACAATGTTTTTCCCCACACGGCTTGCCCAAGAAATCCAGCATATAGCGAGCGCAACGTACCAAAGCCAAGATTTTTTTCGACATCAATCAGGTTGTTCGCACCCGCTCCGGCGCCGAAATACCAGCTACTGCGCAGCTTTTCCGATGCAGTGGGGCCTCGGTCACCTTCCTTGTACACGGCTCGTTCGCGAATCACCTCGCGCTGCGGCAACGGCGGTAAATTTTGTTTCATATCTGCGCTCATCGCGAGCGCCAATTTGTTCACGGTATCAAAAATCGAACCGTCGGTCTTGCCGATGGCAGTTTGGCTAGCTTTCACGCGGCCCGATTCTGTGTCGATTGCCTTGGTTTGAATTTGCACTGTATTGCCCACGACGACATAGTTGCCAATCACGACAACTTCTGCCGCCGTGGCTTTGCCGAGAGCCACAGCGTTAGCATCGGTAAACAGATCTGCATCGGTGATCTGTAACCTTTTCGCAGTGTTAATAGCTATATCGCGTGATAGGATTTCAAACGAGCCTGTCTTTTGCAACGGGCCGATGAGGGCTTCGGGTACGGTAACCGAAAGATATTCAGCGCTGCTTGCTTTGTTCTGATTGACGAAATTAACAAGCAGCACGCGCCGGTTAACGAGCGTTTCGGCCGATATACCCCCAGATATGATGACGCAGAGGACAAAAACAGATAAGCGCATGCATCTGCATAATCCGGTATTCTGGCACGTCAACGAAGATTAGTTCTTAAACCTGAACTTCTCATTGTCAGTCCACGCGCACGGCCACTGCACGAGTAAGCCGCCATCCCCCGTCGCGGCGCCGGCGATGTCGAGACACAGGTTCGAGTGCTTTGCCTGAATCGCAAAGTACCCGTCACCATAAGGCAACAGGCGGAAGCGCTGGTTGTTACCATTGCCACACGAATACTGTATCGCATTCATTCCCGCAGACGTTGATCCGCCTTTTATGTCCATGCACTTGCCGCTGTGGCGCACACCGAACTGGAAGTAGCCGTCGCCGGTGGATTGCAGCGTCCAGCGCTGGTTGTCACCGTTCAGGTCACTCCACTGCCACAAGTTCACGCTGTTGTCGCCCGAAGCGCCGGGTACATCGACGACCGGACCCGAATGTTTTGCCTGGATGGCGAAACCGTCTGAACCGGAGGGGTCGGTGATGAAAGGAATGTTGCCTCCAATAGAAGACTTATCACAACCGTCAGAGCCGCAACCGGTTCTTTCAGAAAGTTCGCCGCGTTCCATCGGATGCCCGATGCCGTCGAAGCAGCCCGAACCCTGGCAGTTCATCCACGCAGGCTGGCCGGCGCCGCGCTTGAGCTCGATGAGGTTATTCCAGGTATCCATACGGTAGTCATTGCCGCCGGGGTTACGGAAATCTTCAAAATAGAGACATCCGCCTGAACCGCCCGAATCATGGTAAGTGCCATGCGAATTTTTGCCGACATAACCGATCGGGTGGGTGCCATCAGCCACCTCAAACTGCCCCCATTCTTTGGTATAATGGCCGCTGTGCTGGTGATAGGCGACACGCGCGAGCTGGCCGTTGACGACAAGAGCGACCATCGATTCCCAGTCGGCCGCATGCGAACCCGCCGTCACAAAGCATGTACTCTGCCATGCATAAAAAAAGAAATAGCGGATAACAACCGTATTGGTGCCAATTACGGAAGCGCTGTAATAGATCGGTACCTCGTTATTGGCGATCGTGGAATAATTCTGGTTGCAGAGAGACTGTGCCGACGCGCCCGCTTGCCGGCCATCGTAATACGTACCCGCATCGCTCGGGAAGCATTTTGCCTGGTCGCCTGAATCGTTGCCAAACTGCTGATCGAATCTGAGTCGCGGCGCGAATTTTTGCGCGAGCGCAGCGGTGTCGAACACGACATCGCCCGCGTCGGCCTGGCACATGTAGAGCTGCATGTTGTCGCAGTAGCGTCCCGAGCAGCGCGCGCCCGCGGCATACGAAGATTGCGGCGCGACAAATTTGCCGCCTGATTCCTCGGAAATATTCCCGGTCCAGTAGCAATTCTTGCGCACATTGTTGTTGTTGAGCTGCGAGCAGCGCTGCGCGACGTTATCGCAATAGCTGCCCGAACAGGAAAGCCCGGTTACAAAGCCGTCGTTCTCGCAGATTTTTTCGTTGGGGCTTTCTTCAGAAAAGGAGGACGTCCACCAGCTGTTGGTTTGCTGGTAGCCCGATTCGGCAAAGAGCAGGCTCACATCGTCGCAGTAACGACCCGAGCAGCGTAGTCCGCGCGTCAGAAAGGCAGGGTCACTCTGTACCGGAGCTGCCCCATCCGTCGTCCATGCCGACCAATAAGCCAGCCCTTCGCTATGGAACGCCGAACCACCCGCACTCGGAATCTGCAAAGCCGCGTCAAGACCACCGATCTTCGTGGCATTTTTCGCATCTTCTACTTGATTAACGGCGCAGGAGAGGCACAAGGTGAGAAAAAGTATGGCTAATGCCACGGCGGCCTTCTTCGCCATTCCCGACGGGAATGACATGCCCGCCAGGGTTGTCATTCCCGCGTACGCGGGAATCCAGGGAATTGCGCTATCTGGATGCCCGCCTTCGCGGGCATGACGTTGTGTTTTTTTCGGTTTCATTTTTTGCTCCTTGTTTACCCCACCCCGGCCTTCGGCCACCCCTCCCCACTGACGTGGAGAGGGGCCGCGATGATGGCTCTTTTCCCCCTCTCCATGTTAATGGGGAGGGGGTTAGGGGGTGGGGTCAATACGCCTTGATCCACTGTTGATTAACTCCACCGTTATAAGTCCATTGCCCGATGCGCGAGCCTGACGCCGAACCGTAGGCATCCACCGCGTAGTTGTTGTTGTTGCGGTTGCGGATCGACGTGCCGACCCAGTCGAATTTCAGGTTGTTGTTATTGTCGCAGGTCCACAGCTGAATCTGCCCGTTGTTGTAGGTCTGCCCGCGGTTGTCGAGGCAGTAGGATGTATTCAGGCGCGTGCGGAAGAAACCGTTGTCGTAAGTCCACCACTGTGCATTCGAGCCGTTGCAATCGTAGAGCTGAATGCGCTGCCATAGCACAGCCATGCCGTTCGCAACATCCATGCAGCGGCCATAGGTTTTCAGCTGAAACCAATTGAGATCGGCCTCGCCGGGGTAGCCACCATGCGTCATCTCGGTCGTGAAATAGACGGGGTTTATTCCGGACGCGAGCGTCTGTAATAACGCGTTTTGCATTTCATTCGCGTCAGTGTTGGATATCCCGGCGTTCTCGACAATGAGCGCGAAGTGCAGGGTCGACGCACCCTCGCCGGCATCGACGTCGTCGAAGACAATGAGGCGGCTGCCCGCGCCGGCGATTTTACCGGCATCGCTCTGCAGCGCCACTTCGTTCGCCGATTGGTCGAAGGTCGCATCTTTCACGAGCGAGCCGTTATGGACCCGCTTGTCGGTGATGACAGTGAGCGGCCCGGTCAGGTGGCGCGGCAGAAAAATTTCCGTCGGCGCGTCGGAGTGGCGCCCCTGCCATACGGCAAAGAAGAATTTCTTGCTTTTGAAGAACGGTTTGCCTTCGTATTGCCCCGCGAGGTTCACACGCATCGCTCCCCAGTTCATGACCGACGCTGCGGCGTCGGGCACCATGGCATTGTAGTACATGCTGAGAATACGGCCCTGCGCGGCGCGCAGGTAGGCGCGTTCGATGAGTTGCTGCGGCAGGGTGTAGTCGGCGGCTTCATTTTTCACAATGGAAAAGTTTTCGCCATTCCAGGCATCTTGCCCGGTCATGAGCTTCGAGGGATTGCCGTTCTGGTATTCGTGGTGCTTGTCATAGTAAAGATCCCAATGCCACTGCGTCGCGCCGACGACCGGCTGGTAGAGGTTCGCATGGCGGTCCTTCGCGCGCCCTTCATCAGAAACTTCGAGCGCCTGGTACGTTGCGTTGATGATGCGCGCTGGGTCGGTATGCCCTGACCCGTTCAGCCACATACCGAACTCTGAGACAAAGACCGGGATATCGAGAAAGCGCGCCTCATCGCGGATGAGATCGATGTTGCTGAAATACGCACCGTTGCGTGCGACGGAAAGGTCGGCGACGCCCATGCGCGCCTGGTCGTAGAAGTGTGCGTTGAAGACGAAGCCCGCGCCGGGTTTATAGTTGAGATGATGGCCGCCCGTTGCCGGCGCGACGGGGCCGGCGATCGAGCTCCAGAAGACATTCGGCTCGGCGAAGACGAGTTTGTCGTTCCAGCCCTTCGCATTGAGCTCGGCGCGTACGCGCTGGTAAAAGGGCCACAGCTTTTGGTTGTCCCAGTCTTTATAGCTGAGCGCCTCGGTACCGCCGTCGAAGGGCTCGTTGATCGGGTCGACGCCGACAATCCACGCGAATTCGTCGGGGGTAAGTTGCGCCTTGATGTATTCGGCGGCCTTGCCGAGTTGCCAGATGAAATCCGTCTGCATGCGCAGCACGCCGGCCGTCGTGTGTATTTACGTATCATTTAAGAAGTTGCGCGCCGCGCGGCGGATCGCCTCATTTGTCATCTTATTCTGCGCCCAGGTGACGCAGATCGCGCCGCAGTATTCGGCGGGATAATCAGAAGCGGGGGTAATCCACGGCGGGGCACCGTTGCCCGTATGCCATGAATTCGCGTCGAAGAGATGGCGCGAGAAAAGGTCGCTGTGCCAGTCGAGCAGCACATAGATGCGGTTGGCGAAGGCTGCGCGCAGCTGCGCGATGACCTGATCGAGGTAGGCGTAATCGATTGTGTCGACTGCAGGGTGAATACCCTCCCAGGCAATGGTAAAGCGCACCATGTTCGAGCCCGCCTTGCGGCCGAGTTCGTCGAAAGATTGGCGCGCATCGGCGGCGTTCTTGAAGGGCTTGAATCCCTTCTCGGTATGTTTTACCGAGCCCGAAACGTTGAAGCCACGGAAGTAAATTTCGCGGCCCAAACCGTCGGTGAAGATGCGGTCGGTCTTGCCGCCGAAGGTTTTCGTGCCGGGGGTGATTTGGTGCAGTCCGGGCTGTACTTCATAGTTGAGCGAGTGGTTGGCGGGGTTCCAGGCGGAGGTCGAGGGGGCGGCCCCCCCCCCCCCCCCCACACCATGGGGGGGGGGGGGGGGGGGGGGGGGGGGGG
>JAEUSA010000192.1 GCA_016788945.1 Leptospiraceae bacterium | reverse complement strand
CCTGCAGTCCTTTGCGTTTGAGATTCAGCTTGTCTTCAACCGGTGCGATCGGCAATGAAGTGAGTTTGACGTTGCGGTATTTTTCGAACAGATCTTCGGGTAGGTTTTCGGACGCAAGGTATTCCGCTAGCAGGCGTAAGTATGCCAGCGCGCGGTGTTCGCTGCGGTTGTAGGGCTGGTGCCTGAATTTATTCTTTGGTAACGTGAGTAGCGCGCTGCGCAGGTCTGTTGCAAAACCATGCCGGATGGTTACACCGAGCCGGTAGAGTAGATAGGCGGAGCGAAAACTGGGAGAAAGCGTGAAGCCGACATCAAACTTGCCGTCTTTGAGACGCTGGAAATCCGCCTTCGCCAGATTTTTGCCCGCAAACGGTATAACCGTTGTGAAACCATTTGGCGCCAGATCGGTAACCCATGCGCGCCCGATGAGCGTTAATTCTGCTTCGGGAAAAGTTTCACGCAAGGCTGCGTAGAACGGGAATGCCATCGCATGGTCGCCCACCCAGTTTGGCGCATGCACAAGCACCTTGAGGGTCGCCTGTGCCTGCGGGATTTTTTTCTGGCTCAGGATTTTTTCACCCTCTTGAAATAGTTGCCACCCGCCAGATTCTGGTAACGCGCGAGGTCGATTGCGTCTCCTTTGGGAAAGCCGTTGGCTTCCCTTACATCAAGGCCATAGAGCAGAGAGTAGGCAGCCACCGCGACACCCTCAGCGTAAATATGCCGGTATTTCGCCATGCGCAAATGATCGCGCTTCGAGGTTGTGTGCGCGAGCTCGACAAACGCGGCCACGGCATTGACGTAGGTCGGCACAGCCCAAGTCGAGATATAGGGTTTGAGAATTTTGGGCGCCGTCGCAGGTGAATCAAAGCCATTCGCGACGAATGCCTTGCGCGTGAAACGCAGAACCTCCATACCCGCGTAGTGGTTGTCGCCGCCATAACCCTCGGGGCCCCGTTCGCGCCGCCATGATTCGGGTTCGGCCTGCTCCCTTTCCCAGAACGGGCCTTTGGGTTCGAACGCAGCGAGCGAGGTGGCATACCGTTCGCCTTTTTTTCCATAAAGAGATTCGACGATGCTGTCTGAATCGGCGTAAGCCCACTGCACGAGGTTGTGGCGGTAGCCGCGAAACTTCTGGAAATCGGTGGAGACACCGTCGGGTTTACACCAAAATCCGATGTAGTAGATGAATGCATCGGCCATAAAACTCGAAAACGTCTTGTAGCGGTCGTCCGAGATGAACCAGCGATTCCATGCCGAAGCGGCGAGTTTGCCGCGAATCGCGGTGCGCTCGCCGAGGCCACCCCTCACATAACGGTGCGCGAGTTCGTAGGTCTTATAACCCGGAGTGATCACGGTAGCCATGCCGCCGACCGAGGGCGCTTCGGTATGTGTGAGGTGCAGCGTGATGACGAGTTCGGGCTCGAGCGCGTTGATGCGGCTGATGGTACCGGGCTTCAGCGCACCGGTTTTCTGGTCGGGGTAGTCATAGAGTCGGAACGGCGCATTGACATCGTCGCGGTTCTCGAAATAATTCTCGTAATAACCCGCGGGGCGTGAAATGAAAGCTTCGATCGGTTGAATGCCGGGCGACTGCGCGCAGAGGCCGTCTTTGGCCACGCAGCCCCCTGCGCCTTCTTGCGCCAAGGGCTTACCGTATTTTGCCAAAATTTTGCGAAACTTCTCTTTGCCTTCGGCAGTCTGCGTCAGGTCGAGAATGGCCTTGGCCCTCGCGGCAATGTCGTGCATGACTTCGAGCTCCCACACACCTTTATGGCGTGCACCTTCACGGAATTTGTCGAGGTATGTGCCGAGGCGGCGGTCGAACTTATCGCCATAGAGCGTGTGCGGAATCAGATCGCGCCCGCCATGGCCGGGGTCGAGCACCACGCGGTACGCAGACAGAGGCACGAAAAAACCAATGACGATGAAGGCAATAAGCCTGAGGAGCATGCGTGGCGTATGCGGTGTGAAAGACGCGGCGGCAAACACGTTTGCGGTTTTGCTTACGTAATTTCCTCTTTACACGAAGCGCAGCACCTGTTCATGGGAAACATGAGCGAAACCGCGCCACCACCGTCACAACCCCAACCAGCAGCCCCTAAACCCCCTGAAAGCGGAGGTGTGTACCTCGCCCTTTCAATTTTAGTCACGCTGCTTTGCTGCCTGCCGTTTGGTATTCCTGCGATTGTGTTCGCGGCGCAAATCGACGGCAAATTACGCTCCGGTGATATTGCCGGCGCCACACAATCTGCGCGCATGGCGAAAATCTGGATCATTGTCGGTGCGGCATCGGGGTTTGCTTTTCTGTTAATTTACTTTGCCATTTTCGCCGCTGCGGGCACCACGATACTGTCAGAAATTCTCAAGCGCTGATTTTTCGTGGCAGCAACGGGCAGATTACGGCGGCTTGCGCTCGTCACTGCGGGCCTTGCCGCCGCCCAGCTACTTGTCGTGCTGTTTCTGAAAAATCCGGCAACAGACAGAATCTTTCCACCTTGCCCCTTTTTGTGGCTCACCGGTTTCTACTGCCCGGGTTGTGGCGCTCTCAGGGCTATGCATGAACTGCTGCATCTGCACTTTTTGCGTGCTTTTGCCCTCAATCCACTGCTGGTTGTGAGCCTGCCGCTCATGGCGGGTTATACCGGATATCTGCTTTTTACCGGCGGTCTGCGTCGTCCGTTGCCGCAAGCAGTCTACCTTAGCGCGCTGAGCGTCATTATAGCATTCTGGCTGCTGCGTAATATTCCGCACTATCCGTTCACACTGCTGGCGCCGCACTGAGAAAGATGAAATTGCGCCGCGCGTTACAGGTTCTCGCTGTTTTACTGCTCTTCGCCTTTGCGGTGATGGTCTGGTTCTATCTGTCGGGGCGTTCGGTGGTTTCGCAGCGCGAAGGGGTGCAGCGAGGCGAAGAAGTGTATGCATCGCATGACTGTACTGACTGCCATTTAGCTGCGCACATCTTGAAACAGAAGCGCGAAAAAAATGAAGTGGGATTAATCCGCGTGCGCAAAAATGCTGCCGACTTGGTGCAATTTCTCAGCAGCGACGAACGGCACAAGACGTTTGTAATGATTTCAGCCGGCGATCGTGATGATCTGATTGCCTATCTGCGCAGTCTGGTTATGACGGCGAAATAGGTTTCAAACTTTCTGCAGCCGCAGCATAAATAACCGCGGTAGCGCCCGTTCAAAATCAATCTTCAGAGACCGTTGCGCACCGATTTGCTGCAACAGAGTTTCGCGAAAGCTGCCCCCTGCCGCCGAGGTGGTATCGATGATACTGATAAAAGCACCGCGGCTGGCAACCCGTGCGCATTCTGACAATGCGGTTTCGAAATTGGGTATCTGCGAAAGTGCCATGCGCAATACTATTGCGGTAAAAGTTTTGTCGGCAAACGGCAGTTGTTCGGCGTCGGCTGCCATAACCTGTAGGTTTTGCGATCCGCGCGATTGCTCGTGCGCTCGCACCAGATTTGTGCGGTCAATGTCGATCGCCACCACCTCATCGAACGAAAGCAGCAGTGCAGAAAAAAAATCACCTTCGCCACAGCCGACATCGAGCACGCGGCCGTGGCGACCGCACGCGAGATGCGCAAAAATATCGGAGTACGGTAGGTCAGGCTGCTCCATGCGCCAGCGCGTGAAGGTGTCTGCGCTGCGCGCCGCAAGAATACGGCGCAATGCCGCGGTATCACCCGCCAATTCGGGTAATTCGCCGCCGATGGTTTCGAGGTTACTCAATATCGCTGCGACATGGCGTTCGGCCGCGCGCTCGCGGTTCAATGCATAGTAGGTATGCTGGCCTGTTTTCTCCGCAGTGAGCAGGTCGAGGTCGCGCAGAGCCTTAATATGGTGGCTGGTGTTAGATTGCGATATGCCGAGAATTTCTGATAGTTCTGAAACTGTCAGGGAAGATTTTTTCAGCAGAACGTAGATGCGTATGCGCACCGGCTCGACGAGTGCTTTCAGCAGGTTCAGCGTTCCGCTCATAACTGCTGCCCTCGGCGGTGCTAATAACGAAAAGTGATCTGTAGGCCGACGAAACGGTTATGCGCCATCACCTGAATAGAAAAAGGCACAAGCATTACGGCGCGATAAGTACCCATCGAAATCAGCATCGACGTGAGACCGACATTAAACGGGTCAAAACCATTAGTGAAATAGATCTTGGAGCTCACCCAGAATAGCGCGAGGTCACCCGCCAGAAAGCCAAGAAATGGCAAGAAGATCGACTTGTTCTTGATCATCGAGTTGGAGTTCACATACCAATAGCCCAATGCCGGTGAAATGAGCGTGGCGCCCGCAGTGAGCAATAACGATTTTTCGCCGTAGGTTTTGTCATATTTGGGCTGGCCAAGTTCATTGGAAACAAGATCGATAAAAGCATAACTCTGGCGGTTGCGCGAATCGGCGCGGATCACCGTTTTTTCGGGTATGGTGGAAACGAAAATATCGAGGCTCACCAGAGAGAAGAAAGGCGTTTTACAGCGCCAGTTCGAACCGAGCGTGATATCCATCTCAACACAATCGGTATTGAGCCGCTTGAGCGACCGCTTGACCACAGCAGTGCCTTCTTCGGCGGTCTTGCCGGGCAAGTCCAACGATGCTCCGATTGCGTGCACAGCAGAAGCCGACACGGCGATGCCGAGCATCATCACTGCTGCCCGCAGCAGGCGCCAAGGGTATGTACGGCCACGTCTCAGGGGCATTGAGCTATGAATCGAATCGGAAATACAGCGTCACGCTCGATTACAGCGTATCGCGTCGGCGCGCATAGATGGGGCTGCGCGGCAGGTCGCGAAAAACGCGCGCGAGCAAAATGCGCTACGATTTTCTACCGAAAATCGTACGCAAAACGGCTAAGAAGCCTGCATTCTGCACGCGCAAAGTGCTTTTTTCGACCGAGAGCCTAAACTCCGACCAGCTATTCCGACCTGCCGCGCAGCCCCAGATGGCATCCATGCCAGCGCGCAACCTCGGGCATCGTGCCCTCGGTTGACGGAGTGTTTCGGCTGCCGGTCTTGGAGGCAATGAGCCCTGAACTCATCGACATCCTTGTCTGTCCACGGTCGAAGAAGAAGCTCGTACTGGCAGATACGGCGACTCTCGACCGCGTCAATGCGCTGATCGCCGCCGGTAAGTGCCGTGAGATTTCAGGGACGGCGGTGAGCGAACCCCTTGCTCAGGGGTTATGGCAGCGCGAGACGGGTATCTTTTATCCGGTGCGCGATGGCATACCGGTGCTCATCTACGACAATGCTGTTGAACTCAAATAATCCTGTACCCGATTTTGCGGCGATTCATTCGCCTGAGAAACTCAAACAACTGCCGGTCAGCGAACTGCCGGCATACTGCGCGTACCTGCGCCAGTTTATTCTCGAAACCGTCGCGGCCAGCGGTGGGCATTTGTCATCGAATCTCGGTTCGGTAGAGATCACGGTTGCGCTGCATTACGTGTTCAGCTCGCCGTTTGACCGCATTCTTTGGGATGTCGGCCACCAGTGCTACGCGCACAAAATTCTGACCGGCAGAAAACACGAACTCAAAACTATACGCAAGACCGGCGGTTTGTCCGGTTTCCCCAAACGTTCTGAATCAGAACACGACCTCTATAACACAGGGCATGCAGGCACCGCCATTTCTCAGGCGATGGGTGAGGCCATCGCGCTGCGGCTCACGTCTCAGGGAGCAGCCTTACCTACGGTGATTCCAGTAATCGGCGATGCTTCGATTGTGACGGGCATGGCCTTTGAGGCGATGAACCATGCGGGTTATGCCCGCACTCCGATGCTGGCGATTCTCAACGACAATGAGATGAGCATTTCGAAAAATGTCGGAGCTATTAGCTATCACCTGACGCAGCTTATCAACACGCGGCTTTACAAACGCAGCAAACGTGGTTTTGTCAACCTCGTCGCCAAAATACCTCTGATCGGGCGCGTCATCAACCGTCTGGCGAAACGTTTTCGTATGTCGATGAAGTCGCTGGCGACCGACCACCAGTTTTTTGGCGAACTGGGGTTTCGCTATCTTGGCCCGATTGACGGCCATGATGTGATTCGCATCGTCAATGTGCTGCAGACGCTGCCACCCGTCGAAGAACCGATTCTATTGCATATAGTCACTCGTAAGGGTTACGGTTATGAACTTGCCGAACAAGATCCGATCGGCTACCACGGTGTCGGTGTATTTGACACGAGCAAAGGTATTGAGAAAAAGGGGAGCTCTAACTGGGGCTTAAGCAAATTCGTCGGCGAAACATTGACCGAGATCGGGCGCAACGATCAACGCGTTGTCGTAATAACGCCGGCGATGAAAGAAGGCTCGGGTCTCAATCCCTTTGCCAATGCATTTCCCGAACGCTTCTTCGACGCCGGTATTGCCGAGCAGCATGCGACGACCTTCGCCGGAGCGCTGGCCAGCGCTGGGCTCAAACCGTTTCTGTGCATCTATTCAACGTTTCTACAGCGCGGTTATGATCAGCTGGTACAAGATATCGCGCTGATGAATCTGCCGGTAAGACTCGTGATCGACCGGGCTGGCTGTGTCGGTCAAGATGGCGAGACACACCAAGGTTTCTATGATATTGCCTTCATGGCCGCATTACCCCATATCAAAATTCTATCAGCGCGCGACGCCGATGAGCTCGTGCGCATGTTGGGTTTCATGCAGAAATATGATGCGGGCCCGATTGCGGTGAGATTTCCGAAAAAAGAATTTGCTCCGTTTGATCTGAAACCGGTGCTCAAAGCAGGCCGCGACAAGGCATATAACCCGTTCAGCGCACAACTGCTTGCGAAAGGGCGCGACATACTGATTCTGAGCGAGGGAGTGTTTGCGCAGCATGCACTCAAGGCGCGTGAACTGCTGATGGCCAACGGTATTTCCGCCGAGGTCATGGATGTGCGTTCGCTCAGGCCTTTGCCGCTTGGTGATATCACCCGAGCCCTGCGGGGAAAAAAGCTCCTCGTGACTCTCGAAAATCACGGTTTAACCGGTGGTCTGGCCGACCTCGTTAGTGCTGCACTTCGTGATAAGAAAATCAAAATACCCCAGCTGGCAATTGGTTACCCCGAAGAAGTAGTGCCGCATGGCAGCATTGCGGATATTGAAGACTTATACGGGCTTTCACCGGCAAAGCTTGCCGACCGCATTCGCCGTGCCTCGCGGCCAAAACGCAAGTAAACCTACCGCCGCTTAACGCGGTTTCTATGAATGTTTCTTAGCCCGTCGGCTGAATTTTTTTGACAATTTTCTCGTACAATTGCGGATCAACCGTCGGATCAATTATATAAATGATCCGACGCAGAAAATCCTGCGCGAGATTGATGCGTATTTTTCGCGGGTCTGCCCTGAAAGTATCGACTTGAAGGACTCCCTGGTTCTGGCCTTCGGCGTTAACCGTTGCCATGTGCAGAACGCCGAGGCGTTGAACGAGGGCGCGACTCTGGTAGCGGCCGACTTCAAGCACTCGCACCACCTCAAAATAGGTCTGTCCGCTGGTCATGGTGAGCGCGAGCACGAGCAGATCGTCATTCTTGATGATTTTCTGGTTGTGGCTCAACGACATCGAAATATGATCGAGAAAATCGCGTATGACTTTGGGACCATATTGATAAAAACAGTTATTCAGAATCAGTTTGATCGCGGTGATCGGATCTTTCGCTTCGCGCGTATCCGATTCAGTCGTCAGTGCGGCAAAGTCGGTCGCGAGGCTCAGAATATTGACATCTTCTTCATAAACGACGAACTCTTTGAGGGATGCTAATTGCCGCAGTATGTCGCTCGCCACTTCTTTTTTGCCTTTCTTATCGTTTTCCTGTACAAGACTCTGTAGCGTCGCCGTCATCCAGCGGAATTCGGGATAGTTATTCGTCACCGAGTTTTCGGGCAGAGTGCGGCGCTGGTTGAGAATCAGCCGCTTCACTTCGAACGCGACGGTCGGCTCGTGCGCAACCATAAGGTAAGAGAGCAGGGGGTATTTGCGCACGTACGCCCGTTGCTGCTGGGTGAGTTTATCGCCCTCGGGCAAGTTCATTTTCGTCTTGCCGATTTGCGCGAGCATACCGCCCATCATCACGGGCTGCACGGCTTCGGAACCACGGCCGCGGTCTTTGGAAATCATCGCCTTCATGCTGCGCGATTTGAGCGCCATCGCGACGACCGCACGCTTCACCGCCTGTTTGGAAAGATCAGAAGAACCCGCACTGCCGGCTTTTACCGTCTCGAGAATATTGATGACGCCGACCATCATGTCGGGTTGTTGCTCGAAGTCGGTTATAAATGACGTCACCTGACTGTGCATCTTCTGCGAATGCACGGCGCCAAATGCCGCGAACTTGAGTTCATTGAAAAGGCTCTCGGTGGCCTCTGTGATTTCGGCAACACGCTTTTCGGTCAAAAGTTTCGTGTCGGTTAACCCCTCGAGTTCAGGGTTTGCGTTTTTTCTTAATCCGAGTTTATCTTCATCGTCTTCGCGGTAATAGATGCCGCTGCCAATGTGCTGCAGCAGCTTGTTGATCATGTCACCCGATGCCTGTTCTTTGCGCGGTATGAGCACCTGCCCGTTCGCGTTATAGAAGTTCACGGGAATTTCCTGTGTGTCGCGCATGCGCGCGATGATCTCAGGTGAAAAATTAAATGGCTTCAGGACGGAATCCGACATAAATAGCCGGTGCTGCTTAAAACAGTGACCTCAGCGGTCAAGGTAAGTTAGAGAACACCTGAGCACAGAGGTGTTCTCGGTTAGATCGGTTTACTTACTCAGCCAACGCATCATCGAGCGAAGTTTCTTACCCACCTTCTCGATGGGATGATTTTCTTCGCGGCGGCGCATTGCTTCAAATTCTTTGCCACCCGAACGCAGGTCAGCAAGGAAACCTTTGGCAAATTTTGCGCCATTCGCCTTTTGTATGTCGGCAAGCACTTCTTTCATTTTCTGTTTTACATGCCCGTCGATGACGCGCGGGCCGCTGACATAGTCGCCATATTCAGCAGTGTCTGACACGTAGTAGCGCATTTTTTCCAAACCACCTTCATAGATCAGATCGATAATCAGTTTGGTTTCATGCAGACATTCAAAATAGGCGATTTCAGGATCATAACCCGCTTCGATGAGCGTTTCAAAACCCGCCTGAATCAGGTGGCTGATACCGCCGCACAACACTGCCTGTTCGCCGAACAGGTCAGTTTCTGTTTCTTCTTTAAATGTCGTTTCGAGGATGCCCGCACGACCACCACCCACGGCACTTGCGTGCGCAAGCGCGCGCTTGTGCGCATTTCCGGTAGCATCTTGTTGAATCGCGATCAGGCAGGGGACTCCGCCGCCTTCGGTATAGACGCGGCGCACGAGGTGACCGGGACCTTTGGGCGCCACCATGTAGACATCGACATCTTTCGGCGGTACAATTTCGTCAAAGTGGATGTTAAAACCGTGCGAGAAAACGATCGCCTTGCCTGCCTTGAGTTTTGGCTTAATATGAGCGTCGTATATCTCTTTTTGTGACTGGTCAGGCGTGAGAATTTGAATGATGTCGGCTCGCTCTGAAGCGGTGGCGACATCGACCACTTCAAATCCATCGGCTTTCGCTTCGGCCGTAGACTGGCTCCCGGCTTTCAGGCCGATAATAACTTTGAGGCCTGAATCCATCATATTTTGCGCTTGCGCGCGACCCTGCGAGCCATAACCGATGACCGCTACGGTAGAGTTTTTGAGGACCGAAAGATCGCAGTCCTGGTCGTAATAGAGTTTTGCCATTTGTTAGATTTGCTCTTTGAGACACACGGTCAAATCTTAATGGTCGCCTTATCGCACATCAAGATTTGCGTCAGCCTTGCGTTACAGGTTTTTTGCATCTATAGTGGCTCTCGTAGCCTTCGCGGCTTCGTCGCCGGTTCAGGCCAAGAAAAAATCCGGCTCGCGCGCGCAGCGCAAAGCCTCGGGTTCGGCAACGGATATTTTTTTCAAAGAGGGATTAAAAAGACTCAGGGGTAAAAACACCTGTTTCATCACCAACGCCGCCGGTTTAGGTAGGCAGTTTCTCTACGATGCGATGGAGAATACCGATAAGCATATCTATGCAAAGCTCGCCGAAAACGACATCAATGTACAGCATCTGTTCACACCCGAACATGGGCTCACGGCGCAAGAAGACGATCATGGCAACAAGAAGATTGGTACCGGCAGCTGCGAGAAAAACGAAAATGGTGAGTGCCTGCATGTGCAACCAGAAACGATTTACCTGACCACAGTCGAGAAACTGCAAGAAAAAATTGCGGATTGCGAAGCGATTGTGTTTGATCTGCCCGATTCGGGGGTGCGGCCGTATACATACCGAACGGTGCTCAATCGTGTGATGCGGGCCATGCACCGCGCTGAAAGCGGCCAGATGCTCTATCTGATCGATGTACCAAACCCCGCATCACATCTCGGGCCGCAGGGCCCAGTAGCGCAAATAGCCAATTTTTCGTACGTCGGCGAAGAAGAAATTCCGTTTCTGCCGGGTTATACGCATGCCGAACTCGCGCGCAAGTATATTGCTGACCGTAAGCTCAAAATAAAAATCCATATCCAGAAACTGGCCGGGTATAACCCGCGCACTGCACATTCAGCCCGCGGTCTCGTGTTTTATCCCCCGTCACCGAACCTGCCGCACCTGCGCGCGAACCAGTGCTATTGGATTTCCGTTTTTTTCGAGGCAACTTTCATTGAAGAAGGCCGCATTACGAAAGACCCTTTTTGCCAGATCGGCCATCCGGATTTTGCGAATGTCGATCTTCCTAAAATGGGTGGAGTGAAATTTCATGCGTATCCGTTTTATGCTTCGTCGGGCAAGCATAAAGGCAAATTGTTACCCGGTTACAAGTTGGAGTTCGACGAACGCAAGGTTGAACCGGCCCGCGCGGCTTATGAATTCTTTCTGTGGCACATCAAGCATGGCCGTGACGATTTTATGAAAAAACATTTCACCGAAAAACAAGGTCTCGACGCGCAGACCGGTACGACGACCATGCGCAAGGCGCTGCTCAAGGCTTTGAGCTATGATCAGTTCATGGCGGGCGAAAAAAAGCGCATGAATAAGTTTACCGCGGCCATGCTGAAGTATCGCTTGTATCACAAATAGCGTCGGGGCATGTCGAACAAAACACACGGAAAATACCGATGAAACTGCAGCAGACGATCGGCATTCTCGGCGGCGGCCAGCTCGCTCGCATGACAATCGCCGCGGCGATGCAATATGGTATTCGCGTGAAAGTTCTCGACAAAAGCGCAGATGCACCTGCCGCACAATATGCATCAGAATTTACCGAGGGAAATCCGCAAGATCAAGCGGTGGCGGTTGCGTTTGCCGCTGGCTGTGATGCCGTGACGATTGATTCAGAGCATGTAAGCGCCGCGGCATTGAGCGAACTCGCGCAGCGGGGTGTGCGCGTTTTTCCTTCGGGCGAAGCGCTCGCAACGATACAGAATAAATGCCGGCAAAAGGAATTTTTCGCCGCGCATAAGATACCGACAGCGCGTTTTCGCGTAGTTCCTTCTTTAGATGCACTGCGCGCACAACCGCCGGAATTCCCTGCGATTCAGAAAAAGGCTACTGCCGGTTATGATGGTCAGGGCGTGATGTTGCTTGCCACCGAGGCCGATCTTGCCCGCGCTTTTGACGGTGAATCGCTGCTTGAAGAACGCGTGGCAATTGCCAAAGAGATCGCTGTACTCGTTGCCACCGACTTGCAGGGGCAGCGCGTTACCTATGATCCCGTGGAGATGGTATTTGACGGTGTGCGGAATATTCTGAAGTACCAAATTTGCCCTGCGGATATCTCAGAAGACCAGGCACGCCATGCGCGAGCGATTGCGCTGCTTGCCGCGGAAAAACTCGGTATACGCGGTTTATTGGCTGTCGAAATGTTTATTAACACGGCGGGTGAAATTCTCGTCAATGAAATGGCGCCGCGGCCCCACAACAGCGGGCATCACACCATCGAGGCCGCGGCGACTTCACAATACGAAAACCTTGTTCGTATGCTCACAGGTATGCCGTTAGGCGACGCGACAACCACGACCCCCTCGCTGATGATGAATCTGCTGGGCCCTGAAAACGGACGTGAAGCCGAATTCAGCGCGATCATTTCGCGCGCTCTGCGGATACCGAATGTGCATGTGCATCTGTATGGAAAAAAAGACATTCGACCATACCGCAAGTTAGGGCACATTACGCTCACGGGTGAGGCAGATCAAATTCTCGTGACCTACCGGCAGCTTACGGGCGGGGGACAATAAAAACTGTGCGCGGTAGGTGGCATTGCCGGAGAATACATTTATGAAACCTGTCGCGATCATTATGGGTTCCGAATCTGACTGGAAAATTATGCAGCAGGCCCGCGATGTGCTCGCCGAGCTCGGCGTTGCAGCCCATGCCGAGGTGGTTTCAGCGCACCGCACGCCGGAAAAAATGGTAGAATTTGCCAAAACGGCAAAAGCCAAAGGTTTTCAGGTTATCATCGCCGGTGCTGGCGGTGCCGCGCACTTACCGGGCATGGTCGCATCGCTCACCATGCTGCCGGTGATTGGCGTGCCGGTGAAGTCGTCGAACTCCCTCGATGGTTGGGATAGTATACTCTCGATATTGCAAATGCCCGGCGGTATTCCCGTAGCCACGGTGGCTCTCGATAATGCAAAAAATGCAGGCCTGCTTGCGGCGCAAATTCTCGCGCTCGCCGATGCGGTGCTCGCGCAAAAACTCGAAGACTACCGCAAAGCCCTGTCAGACAAAGTTTTACAAAGCAAGCTCGGCGGTTAAAACGCCGCTGTATCTTCGATAAACCATTCCAGCTTTCTGCGCGGGGAGAATATTTCTGAAGGCGGCAGGCCAAATGTCTCCTTGAAAGCGCGCGAAAAATGCGCCGAATCGAAAAATCCCGCGGTGAGTGCGGCCTCGGTCAGGCTTTTGCCTTTCGAGGCGGCCAAAACAGCCGCCTTCATCCGAAACCAATTGCGGAACATGCGCATCGGAATGCCGACGTGCTGCTTGAAAAGATGCTCGAGACTGGATGGTGACATCTGCGCGATTTGCGCAAGCTCTTCGACGGTGGTATTCTCGGCAAGGTTGGCAAGCATATGTCGCATCACCGGCGTCAGTCGGTCATCGAACGTCGGTCGAGAATCTTCTGACTCGCAGAACCGAAGTTTTGACAAGTACCTACTGATATCTCCATTGGGCGGTGTTTGCCTGATCTGTAGCAGCACTTCGATGAGCCATGATTCTTCGCGCAGTGCAATGAACATACCATGGCGCTGCCCCCCTGCATTCGATTTTATCAGTTGCGAAAAATCAGGGTTATGCGGATCAATAAAAAGTAGAGCGCAATAGCCGCCGTCAAAGCGAATCGCATGGTCTGTCAGCGGTTGCGTCAGCGCCGTTCGGCAACGAATCCATTCGCGTTCGTCTGTAGAAATTTCGATTTCTTTATCGAGGCCTACACAGACTGCAGCCGCACCCTGCCGGCGCATGCCGAACTCAGGCAGGTAGCCCATAAATAGGCCGCGGTTATTCCAAATGCACAGGCGTTCGCTGTCAGGCATGCACTGCAGAAATAACGCCCCGTCGGCCGAAAACCGTTTTCACAAAAAATCCAAATCTTTGCAGATTCGTACAAGTCGCGTTTGTTTTCGGATGTTATTATTGTAACATGAAAGCGATAGTCATGAAGTCATACGGCACAAACGATGTTTTGGCAATACGCGATTTTCCGGAACCACAACTCACGGATGACGGTGTCATGATTGAAGTTTATGCCGCGGGACTCAACCCCGTGGATATCAAAATCAGGAGCGGAAAGATGCGGCCTTTGCTCGAATACCCGTTGCCGCTGGTGCCGGGCAATGATATCGCCGGCAGGGTGGTGCGCGTGGGGCCGCGCGTGACTCGCTTTAAGGCAGGCGACGAAGTGTATGCGAGTGTGGATAAAAAGCGTCTTGGCGCATTTGCCGAATATGCCGTTGTCTCAGAAGATTTTCTCGCGCTCAAGCCCAAAAATCTGACCTTCGCAGAAGCCGCATCGCTGCCGCTCGTCGCGCTGACCGTTTGTCAGGCCCTACATTCCGTTGCCCGGTGCAAGATAGGGCAAAGAATATTCATCAAGGCCGGCAGTGGCGGCGTAGGTACGTTCGCTATTCAATTTGCGAAAGCCTGCGGGCTCGAAGTTGCCACCACGACGAGTGCGGGTAATCTGCCGTGGGTCGCTCAATTAGGGGCCGATCGGGTGATTGATTACCGCACAGAAAGATTTGAAGACCTGCTGCGCGATTTTGACATCGTCTTAGATTCCGTCGACGATGATAATCCCTCGCGCGGCATTCGTATCTTGAAACCGGGAGGACACCTGATTGCTCTCGCTGGCCCGCCCGATGCGAAATTCGCTCAGCAGTTCGGTTTAAATCCGATTTTGCAATTCGCCTGTTTCGTGCTGAGTTTTCGTGAAACTTTGCTCTCGCGGCTCGCCGGTATTCACTATTCTTTTATTTTCGTGAAGCCGTCGGGTGCGCAATTGGATACGGTTACGCAATTCATCGAGCAAGGCAAAATCAAAGCTGTCGTCGATCGTGTGTTTCCCTTTCAGCAATATGGCAACGCATTCGATTATCTTGCGACGGGCAGAACGAAGGGTAAAGTCGTACTGAGTCTCAAAGAGTAACGACAGTTGAGCACCTGAGCGAAAGCCCCCGCCGCGTCGCGGCGGGGGTTAGGGATGAGCCTCTCTTGCGAGGGTTAATCCGCCAACTGAGCGAGTACGAGGCGTGCGTTGCGGCCTTCGATACGATACTCGACGAAGCGGTTGTGTGCGGCGAGAACATGGTCGTAATAAGCGGGAACTCCGCCCCACTTGCGTACGGCACCCGGCCCCGCATTATAGGCGAGCAGTGCCTTGCGCACGCTGCCCATCTCGCGAATCATCTCGTTCATGTACTTCACACCAAGTGTGATGTTCGTTTCAGCATCGGTAATCTCTTCTTGCGAAAGGCGACGGCCTTTGAGCAGCGCCGCCGTTGCGGGCATCAGCTGCATGAACCCGCGAGCGCCTACGGGTGAGCGCGCCTTACGATTAAACTCGCTCTCAACCTGAATAATACCCATAAGCAGCGCGGCACGGTCATAGCGCATACCGTCGCTGGCCTTATCGAGTTTCAGGTTATTCGATTCGCGATAGATAATTTTTGCCAGTTTTTGCAGATTTTCAATGCCTTTTCCGGGAAAATGATCGGTGACATACGAATAAACCCAGTTTTCGGTTTCTTGTTTTTGCCATTTCGGATAGGCGGTAAAAAGCGCCGCGGCGACGGCGATCGAGGCAAACCCTGAAAAAAACAGGGCCGGTCTTTTCACGAAGGTAAGGCCTTTACCCGGCAGGCCATTGACTGGCTGGCTGGTCTTGACACTTTTCTTGTTCATAGAACCTCCTTCGGGGCTTTCGTCCCGAGGGCGGCGT
>JAEUSA010000183.1 GCA_016788945.1 Leptospiraceae bacterium | reverse complement strand
ATCACCTGCTCGAAATCACCAAACTTGGTTCGGTTTTTGATATTTACAAGAACCAAGACGACGCATTCGATTCCATTTCTGACTGATCCGCACCAGATTGCCTGCTGCGCCGTGCGGGCTTTTTCCTGCGCAAGTTTTCTGCGGTTTCTAACGAAAATATAATGTGTTCCGAAACCTCCGCAGCCTGCCTGTTTTAGTCATTTTCGCCCTCAGCGCGACGGCGCACGCTCAAGCATCGCCGCGTACCGATGCGGTTATTGATTGGGAGCATAACCAGATATTCCTCGATGCCGAATGGCGGCTTACAGGGCGCCTGTTGCAGGCCAGTAATGCGGAGCTCAGAGAGAAAATGCGGGCGGCCATGCTGACCAAACTTTCTGCAGTGATTGCCGCACTGTGGCAGAAATCGGCTCACGAAGGCCTGCCCGAGTTAACCCAGCACGGTGAACTTGCCGCTTTTTGGGAAAAACAGCGCCTCGATACATTCCAAATTGCGGAGAACAGAGCTTCGGGGCGCATGAAAATAATGTTGCGCGGACGCGATTCAGTGATGGCACACCTGCCGCTGCCTTTCGCGCGCGAACTCGCGAATCAGGCCGCAACCGAAGTACTTTCGTCTGCCTATGACAAGCGCGCCGCGATGGGGGAGTATGACAACTCACAGGGCGAAGCGTTGCTTTACACAGGACTTGTGATCGACGCGCGCCATTTGGCCTACAAGCCATCATTGAATGCCGGCGTTTTTACCGGTTCGGGTAGGCAGATTTATGGAGTCGAATACCTCACGCGCATCACTGCGGTTAAAAGGGGGGTTACCGGTTTTATCGCGGGTGAATCATCGGCATTGCGCCAGCGTGCCGGCAAACGGCCATTGCGTGTTTCTGCGCTCGACATGAGCGGACCCGGTGAGAATGCCCTCGTCATCAGCGATGAAGATGCGGCAAAACTCACCGCGCACACTGGTAGTGTGCAGAACCTGCGCCGCGCGCGCGTCGTTGTGATAGTCAACGCAGAAACGCTGCGCGAGAAATTCTAAAATGTTATTGGGCTGCCGGTTTGCGGCGGCCGATCATCACCATCACGGCGATTAATCCGCCGAATAAAAAACCCGTTACGCCGAACAAGAAATAGTTGGGCCGCGGTTTGAAAGGAATCGCCAGCTGCATTACGGGCGTTGTCTGGCCTGCGAGCCTAAGCACGAGCTTAAACGCCGGTTGATCCGTTTTCAAATTGCGCCCGGCTTTTACGTCGAGCGAAATTGCCTCTGCTTTGCCGGCGCTCAGGCGTATTTTCCCCGCATCGCAGGCCGTTGTCGCACTGCGGCAGGCGACGATATGCACCGTCTTATGTGCTGTGTCATCGAGGGTCTCCAGTTCGGCGGAAAGTTCGGCATCGCTCTGGGTCAAAATATTCAATACAAGGCTACCGTTCGTGCCTGAAGCCAAACCTCCCTTCTGCCAGTCATCGGGCGGGGTATAGCGGATGGAGTTTCCCGAGAGAATAAAAGCCGGCTCAAAACGCGCCACGATGCCGCTTGTCGGGTTGAGTGCAAGGCGATGAAATTCTTCCCCGCTCACCCCTTTCAGCTCGTGCGCGCTGCCGCGGTAGTAGGCGATCGCCGCAATGCGGTTCTTTTCAATTTCGAGCGGTTGAGAGCCTATCTTCGCGATCGCTGATTTAAACTGTGCCGCCTCTTTAGCAGTCGTTGCGCCTTCGCCACTGATAGCATACGAGAACGCCCACAGGCCATCGCCACCGGAAAACGCATTATGTGTAACACTTTCAAATACCACCCGGCAGTTCTTTGCCTGTGGCCTGAGTTCGCGGCACAGCGCGGTTTCAGCAGTTTTTTGCAGCGCCTGCATGGTCTCACCGGTACCGGCGAAGACCGGCATCACGGCGACGGTAATGGCAGCAATCAGATGTTTTACATCAGGCATCGTTGTCAATCCGCACCTGCGCAACATAGTGTAAGTAAAAAGACCATAGCCATGAAAACTCTGGATCGCATGTTTCAAAAACCATCTTAGGCTGAGCGTGAGTGAACTCGATCATGAAATAAACCGCCGCCGGGCTTTTGCGATTATTGCGCACCCCGATGCCGGCAAAACGACGCTGACCGAAAAATTGCTGCTTTATGGCGGTGCGATACATCTCGCGGGCCATGTGCGTGCGCGCAAAGACCGTAAATCGACCAAGTCGGACTTTATGGCGCTCGAACAAGAGCGCGGAATTTCTGTTTCGACCGCTGCACTGCAGTTCGAATACGATGGCATGGTGATGAACCTGCTCGATACACCGGGGCACCAAGATTTCAGTGAAGACACATACCGCACGCTGATGGCCGTCGACTCGGCGATTATGTTGCTCGATGCTTCGCGCGGTGTCGAGCCGCAGACGATTAAACTGTTCAAGATTTGCCGCGAGCGCAATTTACCGATTATTACCTTCATCAATAAAATGGATATGCCGGCGCTCGAGGCATTCGAGTTACTCGACAACGTCGAAAAGGTACTCGGCATTTCTGCCGTGCCGCTGGTCTGGCCGATGGGGTCGGGGCGCGATTTTAAAGGTTATTTTGATCTCTATGGAAAAAAATTACATCGTTTCGAACGCACCGTCGGCGGTGCTCACCGTGCCCCCGAGGCAATGTCGGGCATCGAAGACGCTTCTGTGCGTGAGCTGATGGGCGAAGCCGAGCACGATAAGTTCTGCGAAGATGTGGCGATTGCCGGCGAGGCTTTGCCAGCGTTCGACAAAGAAAAATTCCTCCGCGGTGAAATGACGCCGGTATTGTTCGGCAGCGCTGTCACGAATTTCGGTGTCGAACATTTGCTCGCCAATCTGAAAGATCTTGCGCCCGCTCCCCGGCCGGTCAGGCTCGATAACGGCAGCGAGCTCAGCCCGCTCGAAAACCGTTTTACCGGGTTTGTCTTCAAGATGCAGGCCAATATGAATAAACTGCACCGCGACCGTGTGGCGTTTCTACGCATCACCAGCGGCAAATTTGAACGTGGCATGTCGGTGAATGTTCCCCGGCTGGGCAAAGAGGTAAAACTCTCAAATCCGGTGGCTTTTTTCGGGCAGGAGCGCACGACAATCGATACCGCGTATGCCGGCGATATCATTGGCATCATCAGCCCCGGCCTCTACCGGCTCGGCGATATTCTCTGCAACGGTGCCGCGCCGGCATTCCATCCGCTGCCGCGTTTTGCCCCTGACCTCTATGCGCGCATCGTGCTGACCGACACCGGCAAAACAAAACAGTTCAAGAAGGGCATCAGTGAACTCGCCGATGAAGGTGTCGTGCAGCTGTTTAATCTCAGCGAGCAGACGCCGCTCATCGGGGTCATCGGGCAATTGCAGTTCGATGTGTTCAAATACCGTCTCGAAGACGAGTACGGTGCCCCGATCAGGCTCGAGCCGCTGACGTTCGAGTGCTCAAGGTGGATTTCACCCTCTGACGTGGACAAGGCCGGCAGGTTTGATAAAATCGTCACCGACGAAGCGGGCAATCCGGTTCTGTTGTTTGAAAGCCAGTTCAGGCTGAAATCGTTTCAAGATCAGAATCCCGATGTTTTACTGAGCATGCATCCGCCCGCTTGAGCGGGGTTTCTCAGATTTTAATCATTATGTTTTCGCCGTCGATCTTGTGATCGATGACGCGCAGTGGTTTGGTGCCGCCATGCGTGCAGTTTCCTGAAGCGAGATCGAATTTCCATTCATGAAACGGGCAAGCGAGTTCGCCGTCAGCGACACCTGTTTCAGGTATCAGATTGCCTTTATGCGGGCAATGTGCATCGTACACTATGACTCCGTCACCCCGCTTCAGCACATAGGCGTGTAGAGTGCCGATTTTTACATATCGCGGGGTCTTCCCGTTGAGGTCTCGCAAGTTCAAAATTGGCTTCCATTCGCTGGCCGCAGCAGGCGCAGACGCATCGGCATAACGCGCGAATTCGGGCAGGTTCATTTCGAGAATTACCTCGATCGCCCACACGATTTTACTGAACCCGAGAGCAGGCATCGCCATCAGCAGAGCATCAATCACTTCGTCGGCGCTGGCGCCGGCCTTAAGCGCACGGGGCAGATATTGCCTCACGCCATTCGGCGTTTTGGCATGCACCTTGGTAATGACTGAAATGAGCGCCGCGGTTTTTTTATCGAGATGACTGCCCGCCTGCTTGAGAAAAGCAAAATATGCCTCCATCGCTTGCGGGCGGGCTTTCAATAAATAATCCAGAGCTCGGCTCATGCTGCAGATCTGCGCGGCGAATCACGCCGGCAAGAACAAGGAGTGCAAAGGTTACGGGTAGGGCGTGCGGTGAAAACGGCCGGCGAAAGGAGACTTGAGCAGAAACACAAGCTGGCAGAAAAGCATCTGCACGAACGAGCGGTTGAGTCTCACGCCCAACAAGTCCGCGGTGTGTTGTGCTATACCCTGCCGTGCATCGGTGAAAAATACCTTGAGCAACTGCGCCGCCGCCGGAGAATACCGTCTTTGAATCATACGGCGTAACAGCCGGTAGGCAAGGCCCATGGCAAAATCGACGCGCAAAAAAAGCCCCCACAGGTAATAGCGCCGCCACCTGCTGTGTGCATAGGCCCGCGTCTGCTGCTCGCCGAAGGCAATATGCCCGCGTTCGTCCCGGGCAATGGCCTTGAGATTGGTGACTATTTTCTTATCGTCAACATGCGCAATGAGTGTTTCCATCAGCGAAAGTACCCAGCGCTCGCCGACGGCTTTATCGAGAAAACAGTGCTCGGCCCATACCCGCCCCGAGAGCGGCGCCATAATCTGCTTGAGCAGGTAGCCTGCGCGCGGCACTGCGCTACCGGGCGCCGTGTATGCCACGAGGCGGGCGTACATTCTGGCATGGCGTATTTCATCGCGTATCTGCTTCGCCAGAAAATCGGCGCTCGCGAGATCGGGAGCATAGTTCAGCGCATGGCCTTCACTGAGGCCGGTCATTTCGCCGTCGATGAAGCGCGCGAATACAAATGCCAGAAGTTCACGGTCTTCAGGCAGTCGTAACCGTGGGGCGGTCGGCTGCTGTATTTTGGCCTGCACCGGTTTCATATTCTGTTTGTTTCGGGTATTGTTCACGGGTAAGTCGCTGGCAGGATTTTCCACAGCACCGCGGCGATGTAAACCAAAATGTATGTACGCCGTCCCTCGCGATCAAAATCTGCGGCGATGGCGCTTTTTGATGAATGTTTCAGCGCGGAAGCCGACATATCGCATGCCCCGCGCGATCTCGATAAATTCTGGGCTGCGCAGATTGCCCGCCTGAAAAAGGTACCGCTCGAAGTGCAGACCAAAAAGAAGGTCTCGCGCAAGATATTTACCGAGCAGAACCTGATGGTTGAATACCAGAGTATAGATAAGTATCATATGCAGGCGCAGTTTATTGCGCCGCGGCGATTGACTGGTAAACCACCGTTGGTCGTGATTTTCCCTGATTATAGCAAAGAGACGATAGCCTACAAAGGCCTCATGAACGCCGGCATTGCGCAGTTGGTGGTGCGCATGCGCGGTCATGAAGCGCCGCGACCGATTGCCGCCCAAGAATTGCCGCAAACTGGTAAAAAAGAAGAGAAGCGCGAGCAGAGTTATGGTTATTTTGGCGAGCGACTGCTTGAACCGGCAGAGTACTATGCGAACAAAATTTACCTCGACGCATACCGTACGATTGAAGTCGCGCGACTGCGCCGCGAAATTGATACCTCGCGCATCGGTATCATCGGCCAGGGCGTCGGTGCCGCGCAGGCTTTGTTCGTCGCCGCGTACATGGAGCGGGGCGAGGCGCTGTACCTTGAAAATCCTGCCTTTTTGCACCTCGACGAAACGCAGAATATTTCTGACGCCGATTATGCACGCGAGATCAATACCGCAGCGCGAGGCGGCGGAAAGAAGGCCAAACAGCAGATCAAAGAAAATCTGCGCTATTTTGATCCGGTTTATTTTGCCCGGCGCATTTCGGCCAGTACGGCATTTTCAGTCAACCTAACCAACAAAGAAGCCGTGCCGCACGGTGCGTTTGCACTGTTCCATCTACTCAAACACGAGAAAGATATGTTCCTTTTTACCGAAGGTGACCCCGTAGCGCTTGCTGAAGAAAAACGCAAAACGGTTTCGAATGCCGTGCGTTATTTCCGCGAGAAACTGCTGGGTCAGGTTGCCGACCACCCGATCGGTGATGATTGAAGCCGCGCGTTACGCCGCTAAACCGTCACGTTAACCCAGATCGTTTCGGCTCTGTTCTTTTTTGCCGCGAGTGGTTTGTCGATGCGTACGGAAACCGACTCGGCTCTCGCGAGGTTTTTCAGCGCGGCTCCCGTGTGGTACGCAAGGTTTTCGATAAGTTCATAGTGGCGCGCAGATGCAACCGCGCGTATTTCGGCTGAGAGCCGATCGTAATCGACTGAATATTGCATGGCATCTTTGTCGACGGCAGCCTCGGCAAAGCGCAGCACGACGCTCACAAACACTTCTTGTTGCTTTTTTTTCTCCGCCTTGTAAATGCCGACAGACATGCGCACTTTAAGGCGCTCAATGCCGATTTCTAAGGGTTGCAAGTTTTTCCTCCCATACGGCGGCTGATTTCACAATACTCTCGAGGTCGCTCTGCTGCGCGCGCCAGCCGAGTTCTTTATGCGCAAGGCTGCTGTCTGCTACGAGAAATGGGGCATCGCCTGCCCGCCGCGGATGCATTTCGTAATCTATACGCAAACCGAGTGCTTTCTCTGCCGATTGCAGAACTTCAAGTACCGAAGCTCCGTTACCGGTACCGAGGTTGAATGTAAAACAGCCTTCGCGTTCGCGCAGGTAATCCATGCCCGCAACATGCGCGCGTGCGAGATCGCTCACGTGAATATAATCGCGCACCGCAGTGCCGTCGGTGCGCCCGGTTGGATAATCATTGCCAAATATTTTGAGTGGTGCCTTGCCTTTACTCATTGCCGCGCGCAGTATATTAGGTATCAGATGCGTTTCGGGTTCATGCCATTCGCCAATGCCCTGATCTGCCTGGGCACCCGATGCGTTGAAGTAACGGAACAGCACCGACGAAAAACCATAGGCAGCCGCATAATCGGTAAGCACGACCTCGAGCATTCGCTTACATGAAGCATAAGGATTAATCGGGTTGATCGCGTCATTTTCCGTTAACGGGCGTATGTCCTGAAGAACGCCGTATACCGCGCAGGTAGAAGACAAAATGAATTTTTTGACCCCCGCCGCGCTGAGCGCCGAAATGAAGCGAATGCCCGAAGCCACATTGTTATCGTAGTATGATCGCGGGTCATGAACGGAATCAGACACATTGATAAAAGAGGCAAAATGCATGGCGGCCTCGACACCGTATTTCTTCACCGCGGCGGTAACGGCCTGAGTGTCGCCGACATCCGCTTCGACGCAGACAAAACCGGCAGTAAACTCCCGGTGCCCCGTGCTGAAATTGTCGAGAATTATCGGCGTGTGCCCCGCAGACTGAAGTGCACGCACCGCGTGCGCGCCGATATACCCTGCGCCGCCGCTGACCAGAACAACCATTAACCCGCCACCGCGATATTGGCGACCAGCATATCGGGAACGCGCAGGGAACTGTACTGGTCATTGTACTCGCACGACAGCTGTTCTATATTCTGCAGCATGTCGAAAAAATTTGAACTGAGCGTAATGCGGTCAACCGCATGCTGTATTTCGCCGTTTTCGCACAGAAAACCCTGTGCGCCGATTGATAACTCACCCGAGACGGCCGAACAGCCGGCGGCTCCTTCGAGTTTGTCGATCAGTAGAATTTTGCCGGCAGAAAGCAGCTGTTCGCGCGTTTGCGAGCCGGCAGTAACGACAAGGTTCTTGAACGCCGTGCCCGTGCGCGAGGCAATTGAGCGCGAGCCGTTACCCGTTGACTCAACCTTGTCGGCGGCAGCCGATTCCAAGTTGTACAAAAAATTCACGAATTTGCCATTTTGCACGACGTCGATATTGCGCGTGGGTACACCTTCAGAATCGCGCGCACGCGCGCCTTTGAGCGCCGTATTGAGCGCTTCGGAACGCAGATGAAAAACCGGCGACGCGATGATTTCGCCAAGTTTACCTTTGAGCCGCGACTGACCGCGCAACGCTTCGAGCGCAAAAAATGCGGATTGATAAAGAGAAACGATCTGGCCGCTGACCCGGTTGGAAAAAAGTACGCGATAATTCCCGTGCGGTACCGGGCGAGCACCAAGCTGCTCGACGCTGCGTTCTACAGCGCGTTCGGCAATACCGAGCTGCTGAAGTTCAGAAAAGTTTCTGCGGCTGTTACTGTAGAAACCCATTTTCTTTTGCTCACCCGCCGCCGCAACAGCAGCAGAGTAGGCGCTGAATTCTTCATGTGTGTGCTGGTAGCTCACACCGCGGGAATTCAGAAAAAAACCGGTTCCGCGTGAGCGGCCGGCACCTGTATAAGGAACATTTTCGATGCGCTTATCGAGCGTGCGCGCCTTGCTTTCGAGGTCGATGGCGAATTGTGTCAGATCGGCAAAACCGACCCTATCGAATCCGTCGGAGCGGTGGTCGAAATTGCCAGCAGGAGCCGGCCGGTTTTCCGCAACGGAAAAATTTACCGGATCAGTGAGTTCACAGTGCGACACCGCGTCGGCGAGGCAGACCTTCAGCGCGTCGGCGGTCAACCGTTCTGTGAAGGCAATGCCTGGTCGGGTATTCTTGAACACGCGAATGCCCAATGCCGCGGCGGATTGAATTTCACTGTTGCTGACTTTGCCTTCAAAAACTTCGACACTTTCACTCATCGAGTCGTAGCCGAGGATATCAAAATCGGAAATTTGACTCGCGCGCGCAAAATCGGCGATTTGTTGCATGGCTTCGTTTATTTGCATAGTACTGTTTTCCGCCAAATGGGGGATTACTTACCTCCCACCAGCATCTCGTCGACTTTCAGCGTCGGTTGACCGACGGTGACGGGTACACTGCCCGACGAAGCACCGCACATACCCGCCGTAATTTCGAGATCAGAACCGACCATGGAAATTTTGGGCAGAATTTCATGACCTTTGCCGATCAGTGTAGCGCCGCGCACAGGCTCGCCGATTTTGCCATTGCGGATGCGGTAACCTTCTTCGACGGCAAAGTTGAATTCGCCTGTCGCCGGGTTGACCGAACCACCACCGAGTTTCGGTGCATAGAGCCCCTCAGTAATACCGTCGAGCATCTCTTCAAGCGTCCGTTTGCCGGCCGCGATATAGGTGTTGCGCATGCGGGCAACGGGCGCATATTTATACGATTCGCGGCGGGCTGAACCCGTACGGCGCACGTTACATTCGAGCGCGCCCACCCGGTCTGAGATGTAGTTTTTGAGCACTCCATTTTCGATCAGTATGGTTTTTTCGGTTGGCATACCCTCGTCATCGATCGCCACGGAACCCCAGCTGCCGAAGATCGTGCCGTCGTCGATTGCGGTGACTTCCGGGTGCGCGATAAGTTCGCCAAGTTTACTGGCAAATGGCGTGGCTTTTTTCCGCAGTGCTTCGGTTTCGAGCGGGTGCCCGCAGGCTTCGTGGAAGATGACTCCACCGAAGCCGTTACCTAAAACAATCGGCATCTTTTTTCCCTCAATGTAACCGGCAGAAAGCATGCGTACGGCGCGTTCTGCGGCGGTGCGCGTAAACCGTTCGATATCCAGATTTTGAAAAAATTCAAAACCCGACAGAGCGCCGGGTGATTCACCCGCGCTGAACCGTTCACCGCTTTTTTCAGCGGTCACCGAAACGGCAAACCGTGCGCGTGTGCGGCTGTCAGAAACAAACAGCCCCTCGCTGTTGGCGATGGTAATTTTTTTCGTCGAATCGCTGAGCGACGCGCTGACTTGGGCGACCGCTGGCGAGACGGCATAACCGGCTTTGTCTGCTCTGAGCAGCAAGGGTAGTTTGGCGGCTTGCCCGGCATCTTCGGGACGCAGCGAAATTTTCTGCATACTCGGGGCAAGGCTCAGTGCAGCGAGGTTCGCCGGCGCCGGAGCATGCGGAGAGCTCTTGGTGTTGCCGCGCGCCGCTGCGAGTGCTTTGAGTAGCCGCAGCAGTGCATCTTCTGTTTCGCTGCTCGTATAACCGTAGACCACATCGGTGCCGTATATCAACCGCAGACCAATGCCGAATTCAATGCCGGCCGTTGCGGTTTCAATCTTGTGGTCGCGCAGCGAAACCGCCGCATTGCGCGTCTCTTCTTCGTATAGATCGACAAAATCGGCACCGGCACTGAGCCCTGCCTCGATCACACGCTCGGCGACATTCTTATCCATGCGGCAGAGTGTGCCCCAACCTCAGGCGGAAAACGACTTCTGCTCAACTGAGAGGGGCTACGGCGTGTTTCTCAAGGCGCGTTAATGCCGTCTGCGCAGCGTTAAATCCGCACATACCATGCACGCCACCGCCGGGTGGGGTCGAAGCAGAGCACAACAGAATACGGGGATTAGGTGTCGTGTACGGGTTAAGGCGCAGTACGGGGCGACTGACAAATTGGAAAATATCGGCGACGCCACCGGTAATGGCGCCACCGGGATAGTTTGCGTTATACGCCTCAAGCGCCGCGGGTGAGATCGATGTGCGCTTGAGTATCGTTTTACGAAAACCCGGAGCAAACCGCTCGATCTGGTTTTCCATAGCCTGTGCCATATCGGTCGCAGAGCCATGCGGCACATGGCAATAGGCCCACAGCGTATGTTTACCTTTCGGCGCCCGCTTCTTGTCGAATTGGCTCTGCTGCGTCAGCAACACATACGGTTTCTCAGGATGCTCCCCGCGCCATACTGCAGCTTCAGCAGCGGCAATTTCGCCGAATGTACCGCCAAGATGTACCGTCGAAGCTTTTAGACAATTCTCGTCTCTCCATGGTATCGGCCTGCTGAGCGCGTAATCGAGCTTAAACACACCGGGGCCATAACGGAACCGCGAAAGGCGCCTGAGGTAACTTGCCGGCAATACGCCGTTAAATCCGTTAACGAGCAGGTTGGGGCTGGTGTCGAAGAGGTATAGGCGTGCCGCGGGCAGATCTGCGGGTGAGCGCACCGTGTGGTTTGTCACAATTTTTCCGCCAAGCGATGTAAAATATGAAGCGAGAGCGTTGCCGATCGCCTGCGAGCCGCCTTCGGGTAGCGGCCAGTTATGCATGTGCGCGGCTACCAGAAACATCAGCGCGACACCTGCGGTGATCGATTTATCGAGCGGCAAGATTGCGTGCGCGGCGCAGCCAGCAATCAGCGCCTGCGAACGTTCGTCGTAAAAACGTGCGGCGAGTGATTCGGCGCTGCGCAACGCTTCAAACCCGAATCGTGCCATCAGCAGCGGATGTTTCGGAAACTGCAGAGGAGTAAGCGCGCCGGCCATCAGTTCTTCGGCGCAACAGAGAAACGGCCGCATGAGCCTGAGATATTTTTTTCCGTCGCGGCCGAGCCGCTCGGCGGTTTCTTCGGCTGACTGCGTGAGCAAAACTGCGGTGCCGTTATCTAAAGGATGCGCAACCGAAGCTTCGGGGTAGATCCACTTGAGGCCATGTTCGCCGAGCGGTAGCGAATTGAAGAATGGTGAAACTCGCCCCAATGGATGCACTGAGGAGCAGACGTCGTGCTTGAAACCTTTGAGTGTCAATTCGGCCGTACGCATACCGCCGCCGATTTGTTTATGCGCTTCGAGTATTGTGACCTTCGCACCGGCCTGCGCCAGCACAATGGCCGCGGCAAGCCCATTGGGGCCTGAACCGATGACGACAGCGTCGCTCAAGATGTGACCCACGGTTGGCGGCTGCGCAAAGTCGCCGCGTCTATTTCACCCGCGGCCACAGTGCCGGTCGCGAGGTCGTGAATGCGGTAAGCGAGCGTCGATTTGAATAACGGTTCGGATTCCAGAAACACACAGCGCACTTCGCCGGGTGCAAAATTGCACTGCTGCTGTACAGCCGCAGCAAGCTTTTCGTCGTGCAGATGGCCGTCGCCGAAATTATACCCGAGCACCATACCTGCGACTACCTCGCCTTCACTGTATTCATAGTCTTCGAAGCGCTCGACTGCGCGCGGTATCAGTTCAGCAAAAGCACGGCCGTGCAGATGCATCAGGCGAAAAGCCATTACCTTGCTCAGAATGGCAATCGTGTCGGCCTCAGAATAGAACAGCCGCAATTGGTCGGGAACCCAACGCGCGCTGGTGGTGAGTGTTTTCAGTTTTGCATGGCTTTGCCCTTTGAACAGCCACACGCTTGCGGCCCAGTTGCCGGCGTAATAACGCATCGAGACGAGAAACGACAGTGCATGCGGGTAGATGTTGCCGATCAGCGGTAATGCAATCAGCATCACCGCGAGAAATATACCAAGCGGTAGCGGCATCGAGAACACAGAGGCATCGGCGTGACCCCAGAACAGAAAAAAAGCACCATAGACGACCATAAAGTTCCATTCGATGGGAACTCCCATCGGCACATTGCTCGTGATATACACGTGCAGGCCGAGCATCAACGCCATGCCGGCGATATGTGCATAACTGCCCACCGGCGAGATCAACAGAATCAGCGGTATACCGAGTTCGACCGCGGTTCCCCAGTGACCCGCGATGCGTGCGAGCGCAGACGGATTCACATCGTCGGGGTAGTTTTTGTACATCAGCCTGCGCATCCAGGCGAAACGTGTGAATGGGCTATTAGAAGTCATGACGCCGACGACGTACGGAAAATGGCGGTTGAGCTTGGAGAATCCGGCCCAGAACCAAAGGGAAAGCTGCACGGCTTTCGCGCCGCCGATCCAGCCATGGGCGCTGCCGTAGGCGGCGGCAGGGGCAAAAAGAAAACACACGGCCGTCGTCCAGTAGTGCTCACCGCGCGCGGCCAG
>JAEUSA010000168.1 GCA_016788945.1 Leptospiraceae bacterium | reverse complement strand
GCGTAATAAAGCAGTAAGGGAAAAACAGGCAGCGTAAACATGACCAATACGGCGCCCAGTGACAGCGATTTCACAAGGCGGATATAGATAGAAAGTACCGGGCGGTACACGTAACGCTCGGCGATGCCGTGTATCTGCGGCGAGGTCATGTGCCGTGATTCCGAGATCCCCCTTGTCAGGCAAACTTTTCTGCGATTTCGAGGTTTTTTTCCATAATACCCACCAGATCATAATCCTTCGGTGTAAAGATATGCTGAGCCCCCAATTTCTTCAAGGCGGCAAAATCTGATTCGGGTATGATTCCCCCGACTACCAGCGGAATTTCTTTTTCGGCCTTAAATTTTGTCAGCGTCTGCATCAGCTGATCGACAAGTTCGACGTGCGACCCAGAAAGTATAGACATCGCTATCAGGTCGGCATTCTCTTCGACCGCTGCGCGGGCGATTTCTTCGGGTGTCAGGCGAATTCCCGAATAGATCACGTCAAAACCGACGTGGCGCGCTGCGACGGCAACCATCTCGGCCCCGTTCGAATGGCCGTCGAGGCCGGGTTTACCCAAAACGAGGCGCGGGCGATGGCCGTGTTTTTCTTTGAAAGATTCTACCTTTGCACGCACTGTTTTGACGCGGTCTTCGCTCAAAGTTAACTTTTGACCTTCAACGCCCGTCAGCGGACGGTATTCGCCGAATACTTTTCGCAGCGTATTCGCCCATTCACCGGTCGTCACCAGCGCCTTCGCGCAGGCGATCGATGCGGGCATCAGGTTCACATTACCGCGCGCCGCCGTCTCGAGATCAGCGAGGGCTTTTTCTGCCGCGGCGTTATCGCGTTTACCGCGCACGGCAGTCAGGTTAGCCAAAGTCTCATCAGCTGCTGAATGATCGATTTTGAAAATACCCGAATCTTCGCCGCTGGTGAGCGGTGAAGACAAACCTTCTGTATAAATATTACGACCGACAATTTTGAGATCTCCGGTCATGATGCGGCTCATGCGCTCGGCTTGGCTTTTCACCAGCTGCGCTTTCATATAACCCGATTTGATCGCCTCGACGGCACCACCCATGCCGAGCACTTTATCTATTTCGGCTTTTGCGCTCGCAATCAGCGAATTTACTTTTGACTGAATTACCGGCGAACCGTCAAACAGATCGGGATATTCAAGCAGATCCGTTTCATAAGCCAAAATCTGCTGCATGCGCAGAGACCACTGCTGATCCCACGGGCGCGGCAGCGACAAAGCCTCGTTCCAAGCCGGCAATTGCAGAGCACGGCAGCGCGCCTTCTGTGAAATCGTTACCCCGAGCGCCTCAATGAGAATGCGCCACGCATTGTTCTCGGGCTGCTCTTCAGTCAGACCGAGCGAATTGACCTGTACTCCGTAACGGAAGCGGCGGAACTTTTCATTTTTTACGCCATAACGTTCGCGCGTAATTTCATCCCACATTTCACCGAACGCGCGCATCTTGCTCATCTCTTCGATGAAGCGCATACCCGCATTGACAAAAAAGGAAATGCGGCCGACTGCCTGTTCGAATTCGGCGTCGCTGAAGCAGCCGCGCGCTTTGATCGCATCCAGAATGCCGATTGCGGTCACCAACGCGAACGACAACTCCTGCGTCGGCGTCGCCCCGGCTTCTTGAAGATGGTATGAACAGATATTCGACGGATTCCATTTCGGCGTATGTCGAACGCAATATTCATACATGTCGACGATCAGACGAATCGACGATTCGGGTGGAAAAATGTAAGTGCCGCGCGCGAGGTATTCTTTGATGATATCATTCTGCGTCGTGCCCTGCAATAGCGAGGGATCAACGCCGCGCTCTTCAGCCAAGGCGATGTAGAGCGACAACAGCCACATCGCCGTGCCGTTGATCGTCATCGATGTGTTCATTTTTTCGATCGGAATTTGATCGAACAAAATACGAAAATCGGCCAGCGAATTGATCGGCACCCCGACCTTACCCACTTCAGGCCGGGCCATCGGATGGTCTGAATCATAACCACATTGCGTCGCGAGGTCGAAGGCAATAGAAAGGCCTGTCTGCCCGCGCGCGAGACCCGTGCGGTAGAGTTCATTAGTCGCCCGGGCATTTGAATGCCCGCCGTATGTGCGGAAAATCCACGGTTCTTCGCGGGTCGCGTTTCCTTCCTTATCGTATATCTTGTGCGGCTCGCGTGACATGCCGATAAAATAAGATTTTGAAACGAGGCGTCAAATAAGTGCCATAATCGATCCCGGCCATCGCCCGAATCTATTAGGCTCAGTTCAGTTGCATCTTTAAGAACCGCATCATATTGATATAGGCCCGGCGGCCCTCGTCTGTGCGGCGGAAAAAGTGCGGAATCCCGTGGGGCAACCAGTCGTAATAGTTGGTCTCGAAATAGGTGCCCAGCTGCTCTTTCAGCTGGTCGACGCGCGCCTTCGGGCACATCGGGTCAATCTGCACATAGTGCCCCTGAATGGGCTTGCAGATCGCGCGGGCACTCGCCTCGGGCATGCCGCTGCCGGTCACACCAAGGCTGTGGTGAAAGACCACCGGAGCTTTCACGTCATCCCGTAATGCTGCGTGCAGGGCAAAACCGCCGGTGAGGCATTGTCCGATGACGCCGAGGCGACCGGCATCGACAAAGGGCAGTTGTTTGATGCGGTCAATCAGCTCAAAGACCTCGACGACACCCGGGTTTGAAGCCTCGTTGGTGAGAAAAGCAAGGTTAAAGAACATGCGGATGCACCACTTGGCGGCGCCCTCATGGCTGAAGAGATCGGGCACGAAAACATGAAAGCCGTCGAGCGCCATGAGGCGCGCAGACTCGAGTTGAACCTCGCCGACACCGGTCAGGTCGGGCAAAAAAATAACTGCCGGTGCTTTCTCGTTGCCCGATTGAAAAATATGGACATCGATTTCGCGGTTAGAGAGGGAAAACTGCTGGATAGCCATAAAGCCAAGTTAAGCCTCGACTCATCGTGTCGACTCCGTTGCGCCCCACCATCAGCGCGAAACATCGGCGGAGCGCTCGCCGGGCCACTCAGAAAATCCCGATGTCAGGCGCAACGCTTCTGTACCCTGGGCACGCAACAATGCCACAGCATTCACCGACAGCACGCAATACGGCCCCCGGCAATAGACAATTATCTCTTCACCTTTCGGTAACTTGCCCAGCGACGACTTCATCGCATCGAACGGCAGATTCATCGCGCCCGGTATATGCCCTTTTTGGTATTCTTCGCGGGAACGCACATCGATCAGGGTAATTTTTCCCGTTTTCATTTTTTTCTGCAATGCGCGGGCATCGATACCATGCGCCGCACCCGAACCTATGGAATCCTGTTGCAGATCGTGGAACACGGCAAACCGATGCAGCGCATCGATGAGTTCGCGAATGGGCCCGTTCTGCAAGCGGTAGAGCACGCGTTTTCCGTCACGCCGGGTGACGACCATTTTCGATTTTTTGAGAACTTGTAGATGCTGTGACGTACTCGCCACCGGTATGCCCGAAGTCTCAGAGAGCATTTCGACCGATTTTTCCCCGCCAGCGATCAGCTGCAACAGAATCAGGCGGGATTCATTGCCCAAAGTGCCTGCGGCTTCGCTCATGCGCGAAATGGTTTCAATCTCTTTCACAGCGCCTAATAAGGTAGGGCTGCCCGACAGCTCGGCCAATACTTTTTGCGTTAAAATCTGATCTGTCATATGCGATATACCCCACGCCACTGTATGATAAGAAATTTTCGTCATTCTGTCATTCAATATTTATATTGAATGACAGAATGACTTCTTGGAGGATTTATGAACAATCTTTTTGAAATCGTCGCCCTTACCGCCGTTATCGGGGCCGGTGCGACGCTGGCCATGGATGTATGGCGCTTCTTTCTGCAAAAGGCCTTTGGCATCAATTCGCTCGATTTAGCGCTGTTAGGGCGCTGGGTCGCCTACGTATTCCGGGGTAGAGTGGTGCACAAACCGATCGCGAAAAGCAACAAGATCAGCGGTGAACTGCTAATCGGGTGGATATCCCACTACGCTATTGGCATGACGCTAGCGGGTCTGTTGCCCTTGTTTTATGGTAGGGTCTGGCTCTCATCGCCGTCGCTATTACCCGCCCTAACCATCGGCATCGCGACCGTGCTTGCTCCGTGGTTCATCATGCAGCCGGCGATGGGGCTGGGTATCGCGGCACGGCGCGCGCAGTCGCCTTTTGCAGTACGCCTGCGCAACCTCGCCATTCATACAGTGTACGCATTCGGACTCTATGCCGCAGCGCTTGGCCTGCAATGGCTCGTCGGAACAGGGCGGTCGGCATGAAAAACCTGTTTGGCGTCGTGATTATTGTCCTCTTGGGATTTTTTTCGATTGGCATACCGCTCGCGGTTCTGCCGGGCCATGTGCGCGACCATTTGATTCTCGGTAACACGTGGATCGGCATCGTGATCGGATTGCAGTCGCTGGTGACGCTTTTGACACGCCATTATGCCGGTGTCATCGCCGACAGCAAGGGAGCCAGAGCCGCGGTGGGCCGCGGCATAATGCTGCTGATCATTTCGGGCAGTCTCACGCTGGTATCGCTGCAACTCCATGGCAATAGCGCACTGCTGTTTCTGCTTATAGGCCGCATGGTGCTCGGTGCGGGCGAGAGTCTCTTGATTACGGGAGCACTCGCCTGGGGCATTGGCCTCGTGGGGCCGGCGAAAACCGGCCGCGTCATGGCCTGGAGTGGCATGGCCATGTACGCGGCCATTGCGGCCTCGGCGCCGGTCGCAAATCTCATCGGCGAACATTTTGGCTTCAGCTTCATTCTCGCATCGGCAATCCTGTTTCCGTCGGTTGCGGGCATCGTATCGATATTGATTCCGCCGACACCGGCAATCGGTGGCGGTCGCATGCCATTCTACGAGGTGCTTGACCGAGTCTGGAAACCTGGTGTCGGTCTCGCCTTATCGGCGGTGAGTTTTGTCGGGATAGCAGGATTCGCCGCGTTGCTTTTCAAGGAACGGAGCTGGGCGAACGCCTCTCTGGTTATGACTTTTTTCGGTGCAGCCTATATTGCGGCGCGCCTGCTTTTTGCGAGTACGCCGGACAAATTTGGCGGAAAGAATGTAGCACTGGTCTCGCTTGCCGTCGCCGCCGCCGGACAAGCCATGCTTTTTCTCGCCGAGACGCCGCTTTGGGCATTCGCCGGCTCCGTTTTGACGGGCTTCGGATATTCGCTCACATTCCCGGCCTTTGGCGTCGAAGCTGTGAAAAGCGTGGAACCTCAATTTAAGGGAGTCGCCCTCGGAGCCTACGTGGCTTTCTTCGATCTGTCCTTGGCCGTAACGGCGCCGGTTGCCGGTTTCATTGCGGGCAACTTCAGTTATTCAGCTGTCTATCTGTTTGGTTTATTGAGCTGCGCTGCGGCTTTTGTACTGGCATTACAAATCCAAAAACCCAAGGAGGCGGCATGAAAGGCCATCCGTGCCCGCCACCGCCTCAATACCTCATGTATCATAGGAGAAGTTATGAAAAAAAAATCTGATTGGCTCATACCCGCAGGGCTTATCCTGCTGACTCTCGTACCCTCACTGGCGGGCGCCGCGCGGCTTGCGGGCCTGGCGCAGGGCGGCCCTGTCACCGCGGAAAATGCCCGTTTCTTCGGCGCGCCGGTTGCCGTCTCGCTGCACATTCTGGGTTCTTTTGTTTTTGGCGTGCTCGGGGCACTGCAGTTCTCACCGGGTTTTCGCACACGCAACCCGCGCTGGCACCGCATGGCAGGACGACCTGTCATTGTTGCGGGCGCGGTGGCGGCATTGAGCGGGTTGTATTTGACGGCAGTTTTTCCGCATCTCGATACCGACGGGCCGACGCTGTTTTCCGTGCGCATGGCCGTGGGCACAGCCATGGCATTGAGTATCGCGCTTTCGATACGGGCTATCTTTGCCCGCCGGTTTGCCGAGCACGGTGCGTGGATGATGCGCGCCTATGCACTCGGCATGGGCGCTGGTACGCAAGTGATTACGCACCTGCCGTGGATTATTGTGACAGGAACATTGCCCACAGGTTATACGCGCGACACGGCCATGGCGGCGGCTTGGCTCATTAACATAGTTTTCGTCGAATGGCGCCTGCGCCGCTCCGTACGGCGAACCAACAGCGTCAGTTATTCAGGGTAACATGTTCGGCAGCGCCCAGCCGATCTCGTGAGGAATCGCGGGCGCGCGTTCCATGTTGTGTTCGATCATTTCATGGAATACCGTGCCCATGATAAAACCGTCTGCAGCGCGCACGGCTTCACCCGCGTGCATCTTGTCGCGAATGCCGAAGCCGACGACGACCGGCACGCGCGTCGATTTGCGTATCGATTTAATCAGCGGCTTCAGGGGTTTGAGCGTAAAATTTTTCTGCCCGGTCACACCCTTGTAAGACACGAGGTAAATAAAGCCGTGCGCATCGCGCGCAATCTCTTGTACACGTTTTGCCGACGTGGTCGGTGTGATAAAATCGATCCACGCGACGCGGCCGAGAATATCTGATAGACCTTCTTTTTGTATGATGTAATGTTTTTCGTCATGCGGGATATCAGGGATGATCACTGCCTGCACGCCATTGTCGTAAAATTTTTCTAACAGGCTTTTGAAACCGGCTTGGTAAAAAATATTTGCATAACTCATGATCGTAAACGGGAAATTCGGAAATTTACGGTGCAATTTTGACAGCATCGAAAGTACATCCGCAATTTTGAACTCGTGTTTCAGTGAGCGGCGAAACGCGCGCTCGAGGGCTGGTCCGTCGGCAACGGGATCGGTGAATGGTAAGCCGATCTCGACAGTCGCAGCGCCGCCTTCTACCATCTTGCAGATGATTTCGAACGTGATCTTGGCGTCGGGATCACCGTACGCAATGTACGGAATAAAGAGATAGCCCTTCTGCTTCTTGCGCTCGGTCAAAAGCCGCGTCAACGGGTGCATTGCGTACTGACGGCCCAAGGGCAAGCGGCGGCAAGCAAAAAAATCGGAAAGCCATGGCTTGTTGTGCCGCGCACAACAGGTACTGTGAGCTAACGCCCTAATCGTCGTTGGATACTAAATACGCATCAAACACCCAGCCCGATTGCATATTCTTGTCGAGTACAAATGTCCAACGGCCCGTGCGGCCTGACACATTCGTCATACCGTGCGAATTGCGCATGAGCAGCATTTCATTGTCATCAAGCTGGCGCACAACCGCTGCATCGGTCGAGGGCCCTGAGCGCATCTGCAGCCGTTTTGCCTTAACCTTACGCTGCAAGGCGGGAAAAAGCTCGAACAACTTACCCGCCACGGTATCTTCGCCGCGCAGCGGTTGTGATGTTTTGATGAGCTCCCCGATCAGGTGGCGCAGTTCGGCACCGGGCGGATTTTCAATTTTGCAAGCTTCTGCAATCAGCTCGCCGCCGCGGTCGGCGACCATGCCGCTCTCGACGATGCGTAGCAGAGTCTCCCGCCTGAAGATTGGCCTCGCATCGGCGGCGGCGATCGCCTGCATCAGTGCAGCAAGTCGGGTTTGTGGTTCAGTGGCAAAGGTGGCAACAGCTTCATAACTAAGAAATAATTGAACCTGGTCACCTTTCTGTTTCTGCACGCGCGCATGCTTCTTCAGCGCAGGAAAATCGTGTTTCTGATAAAGACGCTCTGCCCTCTCGACGGGAGTTTCACTGAAGCGGTAATAAAGAAAAACAATAAGGCCGATTGCCACGCCCAACAGCGCCAGCGGTTGGCCGATACGCACCGCAAGACTGCGGCGCGACGGTGGGCGTACCACCGGCATGTATTATCCGGCTTTGGCGCCGTTCTTTTCTGCCGCTGGGGTTTTGCTGAACTTGCTGATCGATTTCTGAATCGACTCGATCTGGCCGAGCAGATTGTCGAGCTTGCGCGCACGCTCATTCGGGTCGAGTACCGAAACCATATTATCTTGAATCGACTGCGAAATGTTGGTCACCAGCCCCGAAATACTCTGCAGCACACGGTCGGCTTCTGCCTGACCTTTATCCGCAAGCCCCTTTAAGAAGGCGCGCTGTTCCTGTTCGTGCGCCTCAGATGGGTTAAGCATCATCTCGAGCAAAGTTTTGCGCTCTTCTGATGTGCTCTGCGTCATGCCGACACCCGCGAGTACCAGCTTTTTGAGCACTTCGAGAACTCCGCCCTTGCTTTCGCGAATTAGCAGCTTCAGCATTTGGTTTTGCAAGACAGGATTCGCCACGCGGTCGTTGTCATTCAGTTTGAGGAAAGTTTGGCCGAGTACTTTGCGCGTAATATCTTCGCCGTTCGTATTATCAATAACCTTGATATCAATGCCATCGCGGACATATTGCGCCACTTCGTCGAGCGTAATGGTTTTTGAAGTTTCCGGGTCGTACAGACGGCGGTTGGCGTAGCGTTTAATGATCTTCATGGAGTCCTTTGCGCATT
>JAEUSA010000167.1 GCA_016788945.1 Leptospiraceae bacterium | reverse complement strand
GCCTCACGTTCGACAATGCTGGAGAGTATCACCATCTCGTGAATTTTACGCGGGTCGGTGGGAAAATTTTTCACTTCTTTTGCTTTGTCGAAGAAGTGATCGATCATATGCTCAATAATTTTTTCTTTCGGATAACCCTGCGGCAGATAGTACGTATCGGGGAAAAGATAACCCTCTACCGTTTGCGCGGGTATTTTATACTTGTCGAGAATGCTCTTCTTCGCCGCATATTGTAAGAATTCATCGCGTGAGGCGAAGAACTTCTTCGCGACGAACAGATCGGCTATCTGACGGTTATGCAGGCCTTCGGCAATGGTGATGCTGATAGTTTTGGTTTTGCCGCTGGTGAGTGTACGGGCGATCTGCGAGGCCGACATGCCGTCGCTCAGGTCATAGACGCCGAATTTGATTTTTCCGGAACGTCCCGTGAGGCGCATATATAGTTTGAAAAAAAATGAACTGTGTATGAGATTAGCTTCCTGCAGTTTGGCAGTTACGGAAGCGAGGTTAGAACCCGAGCGTACGGCAAAATCGACATGCCGTGAGCCATCGGAAACCGAACGCAGTGAAAACCACATAACCGCCAGAAATAATAAGATACCCGTGGCGACCGTGGCGCCGATCATCACGAGCGGCTTTCTCAGTTTTTGCATATTGTCCTGAAGCACAAATTTTCCCTTAAACCGTGACGGTTCTCGTCGCGGGGGTACAATTGATTGACATGCTGTAAAGCGGCAACAGCTTCTACGGCCGCACAATGAAAACCGCTCTTCTTGGCCTTCTCTGCCTCGCCTGTGCTAAGTCAACCGTGACGGGGGCGGTGCCCGGGGGGTACGCCAAATTAGATACTTCGGATAATAATGGTTATCTGGCGTTTTATACGCAGGGTCTGAAGCTCAATACAAAATCGCAGAATACGGGCAAGATGCGCGCCTATTTATTGAGTTCGATGCTCAAACCCGATCTCAAAAATTCGTGCGCTCAGTGGGATTGTGTGGCGGGCGCAATGAAAGCTTTGCCTGAAAACGGACGCTCTCCCCTTTATGCTTACGCACTTTATCATTTGGCCGAGCTCGCGTTCGGTCAGGGAGCTCTAAACGAGGCTCTTTCGCTCTGCGATATCCCCGCGTCGGCACCGCAACCGCTGCAGCGCAAAATATCGCTCCTCCGCGGGCGTATTTTACAGCTCAATCCCGCGGCGGGTGCAGCGCAGGCGGCTGCACATTTTCGCGCGCATGCAGAAAAATTCACCGATGCAGAATCTCTTTACTTTGCCGCCGCGGCAATCGAGCGCGCAGGGGAAAAAGAAGCGGCGCTCCCGCTGGCAATCAAGGCGCTCGAAAGACCCGAGGTCGACCATGCCTTTTCGCAGAGCGGTGTTCTCGTGCGCAATATTCTCAACAAGGGTATCTACACCATTGAAGACGCTGCGACGCGCATCCGTCTGATGGAAGCCTTGCGCATCGCCAAAGACCGGGCGAGCGCGCTCAAACTTTTTCAGTCGTTGTGGGGTAAAAAACTCTCCGGCGCCGAGTCGTTATTGTTTGTTCATTATGGTAGTCGTTTCCTCATTGATCGCAATGACTGGACATCGCTGCCGCCGCTGATTTCTACCAATGAAAAAGATTTTCTTTCGGACGGCAACGAGAAAGCAGCGCTCGATATCTGTGAAAGGTTGTTGAAAAAAAAGCAGGCTGCGCTTGCGCGCAGATTGTTTGCCGCCGAACCGGCAACGAAACCGCGTCTTCAATGCCAGTTACGCGCGTTTCAACGCGGCACAGATAAAATCGATCAGCAGACCAAAGAACTTTCAGGCCGCTACCTTAAAGACCACGACGGTGAATCAACGCTTGCCGAGCGATTGTATCTGAGAAGCTGCCTGCCCGGTGTGCGTTCCAACAGCGCTGAGTGGGATATCGACTGTCTTGAAGAGTTGCGCCGTCTGACGCGCGGTAAACCGACCGGCGGGGCGGCCCGTTATTTTCTCGCGCGCCATTATGACGCTGCACGCAGCGCCGACAAGGTCACCGAATTACTCAAAGAAATTGCCGCTGATTATGCCGACGACTTTTACTTTTACCGGTTGATCGAGAAACCGTTGTCGCTGCAGAGACAGCTCGCGCAGGGCTTTCGCCCCGGTTCGTCGCGAAACGAGCGTTTACTCGATGCTCTGCTCCATGCTGATCTGACGCGCGCGCGCGATATTCAGCCCTTGCCGCAACTCAAAGACCTCGAGGCGGAAACACAAAAGCTCTCCCGTAAGCCCGATGAACTGCGCAGCACAGCCATGTATCTTTTTGCCGCCGACAGCCGTGACGAGGCCCGCGAGCTGCTCAAGGCTGACGACGGTTACTCTTCGGCCGGCGAGCGAAAGCTCACTGTGTATAAGACGCTGATAGCGCTCGGGGCTGCAGCCAACAAGAGCGATATCGCGTTATTTGGCGTAAAACAATGGTTGCGCGAAAAGAAGCTGAAACCATTTATCTACGAAATTCCCCCGGGGCTTCTGGCACTGCTTTACCCGACGACCTTCAGCGCGCACGTACAAAAATATGCCCCACCCGCAGGCGTAGAGCACGCTGAGGTTTTTGCGCTGATTCGGCAAGAATCACAGTTTTTTCCCGGTGCTATCAGTGTGGCAAAGGCGCAGGGGCTGATGCAGCTTTTACCATCGACTGCTAAACTTGTGGCCGCAAAACAGGGATTAAGAAAATTTAACCTGTTGACGGCCGAAGATAATATTCGCCTCGGCATTGGCTTTATGCGCGACATTAAAGATCACTATTCGGCTGATTATATGGGGCTCGCCATTGCGTATAATGCCGGGCCGGGTCGTTTTACCCAGTGGAAGGCGAAGTACAGTGAAGACGATGATATCTTCATCGAAGAAATTCCATTCCAAGAAACCTATCATTATGTGCGCGTGTTGCTCGCTGACCGCGTGAAGTACCGCGCGCTGCTGACAACGCCGCAATGAACCGTAAAAAACTGCTCGAAGTAGCCCGCCGCAGTCCGTTATTTCGTTCCATCGGTGATCGCCAGCTCAGGCAAATTCTCGGCCATTTTCATTTGCACCGCCTCGACAAAGGTGATTACCTGTTCAGGGCAGACCAACGCAGTCGCGTCATGTATATAGTCGCCGAGGGTAAACTGCGCGTCGAAAAAGTGGCGTTAGAGAACCAGATCGTGCGCATTGCGGCACTCACACCGGGTGACATTGTCGGTGAGGTTGCTCTGCTTACCGGAGAAAAGCACTCGGGCCAGGTGCGCGCATTAACCGACGCAACCCTGGCCGGCATCGCGAAAAAAGAACTCGATCCACTGCTGCGCCATCACCCCCGATTACTGCAGAACCTGACGCGCATCGAGGCTCTCAGGCTCAGGCACAATATCGTACGCGAAAATAAAAAACCGGATGACCTCGGCTTCATCGTACATCTGTACTTTACCACCCCTTCTGACTTCAGGGCTGCAGCGCCCCCCGTCGTCGCGGCGCTCACGGCACAGCGGCTGAAAGCCCTGCGCATTCTCGATCACAGGTTTCTGCAACTTGGCCAGACGGGAGTGGCGGAAAAATTGCGCAGGCGTGTCAGCCAGATGCTCATCAGAAATCCTTCTGCTTACCTCTACCTTGATGTCAGCGCCTTGCCGGCAGATTTAATTCAAGCACTGGTAAAGCTTGCGGACAGGCTCGTTGTGACTTTATCTGAAGACAAGGCTTCTGTCGAGGCCGCGCATAAAGTATTACAGCATAAAACCGTTACCGATCGTCTGGCTGTTTTGAATCCGCTGATCACGACAATACACCACGCCTCGCGCGACCACTTCTTGGTGTCAGAAATCGAAAAAAGTATTCGCATGCCGGTGAAATGGCGGCTCAAACTACCCAAAGATTTTTGGGAGCGCGACGAAGTGAAGAGTGTGACGATGCAGAGTGTGACCATAGCGCGGGCGATTTGCGGCACCTCGCAGGGCATCGCCTTCGGCGGCGGCGGCGCGCGTGCGCTCAGCGAAATTGGCGTTATCTCTGAATTAGAAAGGTACCGCATTGAATTTGATCATGTCGCAGGTACAAGTATGGGCTCGCTCATTGCTGCACTCTATGCACAGGGGTTAACTTCGCGGGAAATGAGTGAAAAATTCGTCCGCTTTCTGCCGACCGATAAGGGATTGTTACGCTATAATTTACCGTTCATTTCTTTCTTTCGCGACAAGAATGTGAATCGCATTTTGCGCCGCCTGTTCGGCCGTCAGCGTATCGAAGACCTGCCGAAGCCGCTCACGATCATTGCTGCCGACCTGATTTCGGGACAAGAGATCCGCATACGCAAGGGACTCGTTTGGCGCGCGGTGCGGGCGAGCATGAGTTTGCCGGTTATTTTTCCGCCCGTAAAATACCACGGTTATTACCTCGTCGACGGGGGCGCAATCAACAATGTGCCGGGTAATGCGCTGCGCGAGCAGGGCGTCGAACGTATATTAGGCATCAATTGTACTCCGCTCGAAGATAGTACGATCAAAGACTACCTGATCGAAACGAACCTCTTTCAGCTGTTGAAGCCGGGTGAAAAATTCTGGACCAATCTCAAACGCGTACTTAAGGCCCTACGGCTGTTTTTTACGAGGCCACCGATCTTGCAGATTGCCAACAGAGCGATGATGTTAGAAGGATCTGAACTCATTAAGCAGAAGTCGCGCGAGTTTGATCTTCTGCTTTCGCCAGATGTCGCGCGTTTCGGATTATTCGAATTCGAAAGACGCGAAGAAATTATCGACGCCGGTCGGTACTATACGCGCGACCACACCACTGATCTGAAGAAATTGTTTCGCCGCAACTGACAGGGCGCGTAGCGCGGAATCTGTCTCGGCTATCTTATGCGCGCCTGTTGCATGGTGAAATCTTGACCCGCGGCAAACCGTTCGATTTCAAGCATCGTCTCGCGCGTAGTTTCCATCTTCGTGGTAATCGCTTCGACTTGCTTTGCAATCAATGCCGGGTCGAAAACCTGTACAGATTGGTCGCGCAGATACTTGAGCGTGTCTTCAACCATTTCGATTTGGGCCAGTAATTTCTGTTTATTCTGTTCCGCGTCTTTTACAAGCGTCGCGCGCTTTTCAGCGAGTTCGACGCGACGCGTCAGGGCATCGCGCGTTTCTGCAGGCGCGTCGGCGGGCAAAGCCGCAAGGTCGGCCTTGAGTTTCGCGAGCTCGGCTTCGTGCCCTGTGCCCGCGGTTTTCTGCATATCGTCGAGGCGGCAATAGCCGTTCAGCAGATGAATAAAATTCGCCTCAAGTTCGCCTAAGCCCGAAAGCATAGCCTCGCTCGATTGCACCGAAGCTTTGCTGTTTTGCCGGGTATTTTGCCTGATTTGGCGGATGATTTCTTCAGCTGGAGACATTTTCGATTTCAACGCGGAGCGTGAACCGTAAATCGCGTTGCGCAGCCGCCGCACTTCATCTTTTTCGGCTTCGCTGCCTTCAATGGCGTCGACGGCGCGCTGAAAGCGCTTATTGGTGGCTGCGCCGACCAGATACAGGGTTTCTAAAACCAACAAAACTGGATACCACAGCGCGTTCGACCAGGTAAAAAACAGACCGGCAACAAGCGAAATGCCGAATACCAGCAGATTCCATTTATTTGTCAGAGCATGCCATAAGTATTTCATCCGATTACCTCTTTGATGACACCCGATGCCAGTTTGCCGTCATATTGACCGTCAAAGTTCGCTTTCAGGTATTTCATTGCCTCGCCGATGTTTGTTGCACCCGATTTTTTCACCGCGGCTTTGATATCGTCTGCCGACATCTGTTGCGGCAGGTAAGAAAGCAGAATGTCTTTTTCCAGCTTGAATTGTTCTGCACGCGAGGCATCCATTTTGCCCTGCGCGGCAAGCGCGAGGTTCTCTTCGACACCTTTGAGGAACTGTTTCACAATTTTCATAACGTCGGCATCGTTCACCGCCCGGTGGCCATCGTCGATTGCCAGCGCCTTAATCTGCGAGATTGCCGTGGTCAGTACGGAGGATTTCACCTGGTCACGCGCCTTGCGCGCCTCAAGGCTTTCTTTCTGCATGCGTTCAAAAAGCATGTGTGACACCGCGGCGTAAAGCCCCGACGTCAAGGGTTTTCATGCCTTGGGCCTTATTCTTCTTGACCCACTGTAGCCGGCTGCCCGGCTGAATCGTGGTCGCTCACGTCTATCTTGACCCGGCTCTTTCGCGCATTACGCTCGAGACGTTCCGCGACCCGGTGCACTTTGCCACCATAAACGACAATCTGGCCATCAAAGCTCAGGATGCCGACGAAGAACATGCCGTAATTTGGCTGCTGACCTCTTCGTCGCTAACAGAGAATGCGCAGCTGATCGCCAACTGGCTGCAAAAATATCCGCAACACCGTTCTCGCATCATTGTCCTGGGGGACCATGAAGTGGCAGAGTCACGGTTTATGCCCCTGGGCGAAGAGCACATACACCTGCACCTGCCCTCAGGGGTCAACATGGTGCAGCTGCGCCGGGCCATTGAGACGCAGATCAATGCGCTGCACGCCGAATTCGACCGTTTAAATCTGCAGGAAAAACTCGCTAACAGTTATATTGAAATACGCCGTCTAACTGCCGTCGGGCAAGCACTCGCAACCGAGCGCGATTTCGACCGGCTGATCGAGCTGGTGCTCAATTCGGCGATTGAACTCACTTCTGCCGACGGGGGTTCGATATATCTCAGCGAAAAACACGGGCAGGGCGATAAGCCGACGCATATACGTTTCAAAAAATCGGCGATGCAGCTGGATGCAAGCGAGTTTTTGCTGCCGATCGACAAGAAATCGATCGCCGGTTATGTGGCGCTCACCGTCGAACCGCTATTGATCGACGACGTGCACAATCTGCCGGTCGACGCTGGTTACACATACAATTCCGAATACGATAAAGCGCATAACTATTACACCAAATCGATGATGGTGATTCCGATGAAGAATCACCACGAAGAAGTGATCGGCATTATCCAGCTGATCAACCGTAAACGCGACCCTGATCTGAAACTGACGCTCGAAGACCTCAAAGGTAATGCAATTATTTCTTTCACACGCAAAGATTATTCGCTGGTGAGCGCGATGGCGGGCCAAGCCGCTGTTGCGATCGAGAACAACCAGTTGTTGCAAGATATCCAGAATCTGTTTGAAGGTTTCGTGAAGGCTTCGGTCACCGCGATCGAACAGCGCGACCCGACTACCAGCGGGCATTCGTTTCGTGTCGCTGACTATTCCGTAAACATTGCCATGGCGGTGAACCGCGATACCGGCAACCGCTTCAGTTCTGTACGTTTTTCGCGTAACCAGATTCAGGAGCTGCGTTATGCCTCGCTGCTGCACGATTTTGGCAAAGTCGGCGTGCGTGAAGACGTCCTCGTCAAAGCGAAGAAACTTTATCCCAGTCAGCTGGAGCTCATTCGTTGGCGGTTTCACTATATCCGCAAAGATATTGAAACGACGCTGCTGAAGAAGCGGCTTGACGAAATGCAGCAATCCCCGCGCGAAAAGTGGCCTGAAATTGAGGCAAAATTCCGCGCCGACCTCGAAAAAAACTTTGCCGAAGTCGATGAAATGTTTTCGGCGATTCTATCGGCTAATGAACCGACTGTGCTTGCCGCGGGGTCATTCGATTTTCTGCGCAAGATTGCCGAAAATCGTGTGCGCGTTTCGCATGATCATGATATACCATACCTCAGCGAGCAGGAGCTCGTGATGCTTTCGATTCGTAAGGGAACGCTCGATGAACGCGAGCGCCTCGAGATCGAATCGCATGTCACACATACGTATAACTTTCTCAAGCAGATTCCTTGGACGCCGAACCTGCGCTGGGTGCCCGAAATCGCGTACGGACACCATGAAAAACTGAATGGAGGCGGGTACCCGCTCAAACGCCGCGATCCCGAAATTTCGCTCCAGACGCGGATGATGACCATCGCCGATATCTACGATGCACTGACGGCATGGGATAGGCCTTACAAGAAGGCAATACCTCCGGAGAAGGCGATCGACATTCTGCAGATGGAAGTCAAAGACGGCCATGTCGACCCTGATCTGCTCAAGATTTTTATCGACGCCAAAGTATTCGCGCGCATCGATGAGCTGCGCGCGGTTGAATCGAGGTAAACATGGAAATTCTGCTCAAATCCGGAGCCTTGTTTCTGATTATCTCTTTGCTGCTTGCATGGCTGCTGGTTGCCGTGAAATTTCTCGGGCTGTTTACCCGTGTGTTTGTGAACCAGAAGTACCTGCTGAGTGCGCACATTGACTATATCTTCATGGCGATATTGAACTGGCTGGTTTATCATGTCGTCGGTAATGCGCATGGCAATGAGATCATGGCATGGTTAATCATTGGCGGATCAACCCTGAACCCGCTGCTTTTTCTAATAATGTCGGTTGCTCCCGAGGTGAAGAAGACGCCGTTTTCGCCATTTGGTTTGTTTTCCTCTTTTTCCTTCTCTCTAACCACTGCTGGCTATGGCTGGGCCGCAGCAGTCGTGTTAGTCGGATAAAATGCTACGGAAAAAATTGCCTATTTACCTTTTGATCGCTCTGTTGGCGACAGGTTTATCGCCGCTCTATGGCCTGTTTGATGTTCAAGCAGGCGTCGGTATCGCGGGCCTGAGCTATATCGACGACGCTTCTGCGGCTGCGAGCGGAAAATTCGTCGATACTTCGCTGCAGGCTCTGACCTTTGGATTCGCTGGGCACGTTCACACGATGGAACAGGATGTCATTTGTATCGGCATTGGTCCCTATGTCGTAGCCGGCCCTGGTATGCGCTATAGCGGCGACGCAGGCGGAACCAACGTCGCTTTTTCTAGTAGCCAATTCATGATTGGCGGTGAAGTTTACGGAAAAATTTTAGCGACTAAAGTGATTTTCCCCTACGTAAAATTCGGTTACGGTTACGATCGCCTGTCAACGCGTATGAATCTCGGGGCATCTTCTGCTGAAACAAAATTGAATGGTTCAGGTTATCGAATACTCGCCGGCATAGAGATACCGTTAACGCCTCTGATAGGGGTATTTGTAGAAGGCGGAAGTACAGAATCTTCCTTTTCTGTCTCAGGGGTAAACGTATCAGGAGACAAGGCCAAAGGTGGCGGCTACGTCTTTACAATCGGCCTGTCGGCTATCTTCTAGCTGCCATTCAAAGCAATTAAATAATTCTTGACCCCGCGAGATTCATGGAGTCGAAGTTGCTCCATGCAGAAAAAACGACTTGCCCACCTAAAATATTTTTCATTGCTGATGGCTTTCTGTTCCTCACCAGTTTTTGCCATATTTGATGCTCAGGCATCACTGGGTTATTCTGGAATTGATTACAAAGACAATGGATCTCCCGCGAGCATCGGTAGCCTGAAAGACAATAACTTCAAGGGTATGGTTTTCGGCCTTTCCGGGCATCTTAATTTTTCGATTCCGATGGTCTTGACGATTGGTGTTGGGCCGTACCTGACTTCGGGGCCAAGCATGAGTTTTTCCGGCGAGGTCGCCAGTAGCGGAGCAACCTACACAAATACGCAGTTCAGCATCGGAGGAGAAGTATACGGAAAATTGCTGGTAATACCAGGCATTAATCCTTATGCAAAATTTGGTTATGGCGCTGATACGCTGAAATCAACTGCCGCGTTGAGCGGAGTTTCAGTGGAGACCAAATTTTCCGGCTCAGGGTACCGTTTGCTGTTCGGTCTCGAAATTCCGGTCGCACCCATGATCGGCATTTTTGCCGAAGGCGGTATTCTTGGGTCTACTTACGATGTGACAGTCGTGACAATTTCAGGTCTAAAAGCCAAAGCTACAGGTTATGCTGTGAACTTTGGTGTTTCTTTGAATCTCTAAACTAATTGTAAGTCAGGGGCCACGGCCCCTGCTATTTCTTTTTTAACAACTCCCCGAATACCCAACCGCGGTAGGTATCGAGGCCGTACACCTCAACGAAGTACCAGTAGTTTTCCCATTTTTCTACTTTGTGCTTATTGGGTGTGCGGCCAATGAGCACAACTGTTGTGCCCGCAGCGATGACGTCGGTTTTTGGTTTTGAACCTTCCATCTCATTACCGGGATCGTAAGCGATCGTCGCTGCGGTTTTTTCAGGGCGCGAACGGAATTTCGCTGCCGTCACGGTTTCACCGTGGGCCCAGCCCTCGCTAATCAGTTCAATTCCGTCATGGAATACCTTACGCCCCGCGGGTAATAGGCTGTCGAGGCGCCCGAAGCTCATAGCCGCACATTGCAGAGTAATCGTGTGTTGTATCGCAGTGGGGTCGACGACATACCGGCATTTCTGTTCTGGCAGCTCGCGTAAAACCACGTAGTCGTCAGCTTTCGGGCAAGGCCGTGTTTTGCCGAATGCAATCGTGTTACCCGAGAGGGAATAGTCGGCGATGCCGCAGGTGACACCTTCTGCGTGGCTTTCGAATTTCGCCACTTTGTCAGCGAATGACAGTTCGAGATGGTAACGGGGGCCTGTTCCGGTGGCGCCCCAGGTCTTGCCGATAAGGTCTGCGGTCGAAACGTCGACAGCACTGGGAGCTGCTGCCGGTTCTTTGCTCTTCTTATTGCAACCGAAGCCGAGCAGCAGAAGACCAATGAGCAGAATTTTTTGCTGTTTCACGACCGGTGGTATATAGTCGGGCTTGCCACGTAAATGACAAATATTGCGTGTTAAGTGAGCGGGCTGCTGGCCGTCGCGTAGAGTTTTGCCGGTATGCTACCCGCAAGATGCCCCGCTCGCCCGGCTTTGACCGCGTCGCGCATTGCAGCGGCCATCAACACCGGATCTTTTGCCTTCGCTATGGCGGTGTTCAGTAGCACGGCGTCTGCACCTATCTCCATCGCCTGCGCGGCGTGCGAGGGCAGACCGATGCCGGCATCGACGATAACTGGTACGCGGCCACGCATCATTTCAAGCAATATCATCAGATTTGCTTCATTGGCGATTCCGCGGCCACTGCCGATCGGGCTTGCCGCCGGCATGATGCATTCGGCGCCGGCATCAGCAAGGCGGCGGGCCATCACAGGGTCATCGCTGGTGTAGACCATCAGGTAGAGCTGTTTCGTTTCGGCGTGTGCTTTGATAGCTTCGACTGAGCGCAGCGTTTCGATCGGGTCAGGCAGCAGCGTCTGCAGATCACCGGTGACTTCGATTTTGAGATGTGTATTGCCCATCGCCGCGGCAATACGTGCGAGGCGCAACGTTTCGCTCGCCGAGGCTGCACCGGAGGTGTTGGGCAGCAACGTAATCGTGTTCGTATCAATATGGTCAAGAATCGATTTACTGCCGCCGGCACTGGTTGAGGGGTCAATCCGCCTTAAAGCGACAGTCACCATCTGCGTGCCACATGCTTCATGGCAACGCTGCATGGTTTCGAGAGTGGGGTAGCGGCCTGTGCCGACGATCAGGCGTGATTCAAGCGTAACTGGACCAAGTTTTAGGGGGTCTGTTACGC
>JAEUSA010000070.1 GCA_016788945.1 Leptospiraceae bacterium | reverse complement strand
TAAAATCTTCGCGCATGCCCTGCGGAAAGTTACCGCCGCATGCCTGTTCTTTTTCAATGTGGTGGATGTTAACTTGACCCGCGAGGTCGACGCTAAACGCGATATCCATATGCGCGCTGATACAGGCGTCGCAGCGCAACTTGTCGCGGTACCGTTTGAGAATCTGTGTGTAGCGGTGGCGAATAAACGCTTTGCGCAGTTGATGCCACAGATGCCGCTCAGGCACTCCCTTCGCGTAATCGGGTTGGTACGGAGCATCGACAACGTGTTGCTCTGCTGCGTCCAGCGTCTGCTGTACTGTGCTCGCGCCGAAAAAAAGCAAGGCAGCCGGAAATATGGCATTTGCCATCAGCCTGCGCATGTGTTATCCCCACGCTTTTTCATAAAGGGAAAGCGCGTCGGCTTCTGTGACCGGGCGCGGGTTATTGACCAGCAATCGCTGCTGCAGCATCGCATCGCGAGATAGAATCGGCAGATCTTCACGAGGTACGCTGACTTCTTGCAGTGTGCGGGCGATTCCTGTTTGGGTTATAATATCGTTCAGTACTTCGATAAAATATTCTCCCGACGGCGCCTGCCTCGTCGCCGGCAGAAATCCGCACAGTTCAGCATAGAGGCCTGCGGCTTCTATCAGGTTAAAGCGCAACACATGCGGCAGCATCAGCGAGTTTGACAATCCGTGCGAAATATGGTAGTGCCCGCCCAACGGATAGGCCAGCGCATGCACCGCCGCAACCGGCGCGTTGGCAAATGCCTGCCCCGCAAGCATCGCGCCGTAGAGCATTGCCTGGCGCGCTGCAAGGTTATCACCCTGCCTGACCGCCGTGATTAGGTTGGCGGACAATAGGCGCAGTGCCTCGCGCGCCAGCATATCTGAGTAGGCGTTTTTCTTTATCTTGCTCGTGTAGGCTTCAATCGCGTGTACCATCGCATCGATACCCGTTGCCGCCGTGACATGCGGTGGAAGGCCTATTGTGAGTGAGGCATCAAGCAGTGCAATGTCGGGTAAAAGTTGGGGCGAGACAATGCCCGTTTTGGTCGTTTGCCCCGTCGTAATGATTGCAATCGGTGTCACTTCAGAGCCGGTGCCTGCGGTCGTTGGAATTTGAATCAGCGGTAGTCGGTTACCTCTGACATTGCCGATACCGTAAATTTCTTGAATCGACTGGCGCGAGGCAACGAGTGTTGCAATAACTTTGGCGACATCCATAGAACTGCCGCCGCCGAAGCCGATCACACCGTCGATGCGCAGGCTGCGCGCCTTGGTGATCGCTTCGAGTACGACCGCTTCCGGCGGATCAGCGACGACATCGTGATCGACTGCAAAATCGATATCACCGTTTCGCAGCGCGTCGGTAGCCCGTTTGTGCAGGCCCGATTTGAATATTCCATTGTCTGTGACGATGAGCGCACGCGTGATACCGAGTTCGCGCGCGAGTGCCGGTAGTCGCGCAATCGCCCCGGGCTCGCAGATGATGCGGCGTGTGGTCTGAAAGTCGATTATATCAGGCATACGCTGCCGGCAATTTTGGGGCTTTCGGGGCTCTGTCGAGAATATTTGACGATGCAGGTGGTTCCCCGTTATACATCCGCCATGAAGATAACGCATTTGCTGTGTGCCGCATTGTTAACTGCACCGCTATTTGGCGAAGAAGATATTACCGCGTATCACCGCGAAACCTTCGGTGAAGTCAATTTCAATAATTACGGCATCGCCCACATTATCACCCGCGACGGTTGGAAGGCAATTAACCGGCAACGCAAGATCATCTACATACCGTTCTTGTTTGACAACGGCCCTGATTATGTGCAAGAAGGATTGTTGCGTTTTGTCGAGAACGGCAAAATGGGGTTTGTCAACGAGAAAGGCGTTAAAGTGATTCGTGCGCAGTTTGATTTTGTATATCCGTTCGAAAAAGGCCGCGCGCGGTTCTGTAATGGCTGCAAGAGTATAAAAATGGGCGAACACAGCATGATCGATGAAAAGACGGGCGAATGGGGTGAAGTCGACAAAACCGGTAAGATACACCGTCCGTAGGGACTCTTCGTGTGGATTTTGGCAATCGGCAACCGCTGATTTCGTACAACTACTTAATGGCCCGGGGATTTTCCACCATTGTTTTCGCGGCATTATGTCTCTTTTCTGCTCGTTGCGGAAATATGGTCACGCGATTTCTCGATGACTACGATGCATCACAGCGCAAAACGACAGGGTTGTGGGCAAAGAAGCGCACGATTACAATCAATAATGCGACCATCGGTCAGCTGACCGATTTTCCACTGCTCGTGAGGCTTGATGCCTCGCGCATTGACTATGGTCTCTGTCAGGGTAACGGCCAAGATCTGCGTTTCTACGACGCCGATGGCGTCACCGAACTCAGCTATGAGATCGAGCGCTGGTTCACCTCGGGTACCTCTCTCGTCTGGGTGAAAGTTCCGCAAATCGACGCCGGTTCAACGAGCGACAGCATTGTGATGCGCTATGGAAACCCTAACGCAGGCGCGGGTAGCAATGCCGCGGCTGTATGGAGCAGTGAATACAAGGGAGTCTACCACATGGCTGATGGCAATGATTCGACCGCGAATGCCAACCACGCGACCGCGAGCTCCAACGTAACGCATTCGAGCACCGCGCAAATGGGCGGTAAGGGGTTCTTCGATGCGGCGGTGAATCCCTATATCCAGATTCCCACGACCGGTCTGACAACCGCAGCAGGCACCATCGAAGCGATTGTTGAAATGCGTACAGCGCCGACGGCGACCAACTACCGCTTTGCTTTTTCTCACACCAACACCGGAGCAGAGCGCATCTATCTCGGTGCGGTACACACATCCAGAGCGTTTTTTGGTACGTTCGGCGACAATGCGACGGGGGTAACTTCGGCTACTGCCTACACACTCAACACCCTGACTTATGTGAGTATCACCTATACGGGGCTCAACTTCACGATGTATTTCAACGGCGTACAGACCGATACCGGGAGCGCTTTCGGCCATACCGGCATATTGCCCTCGGCCAAGATCGGCAACTATGGCCAGACGCCCACCGCGACTTGGGCGTGGGATGGCTATATCCATGAAATGCGCATGCTGAGTAGCGCGAAATCAGCAGACTACATGACGGCTAATAACCGGGCGATTACAGACACATACCTCACGTTCGGCGCAGAGACCGACAACTAAACACCTCTTTTTGAGTGCACAGCGCAAATTCTTGGCACGTCATTCGTGCGTGGCTCGTATATGATTCGTGGAATACCTGATTTCGACGGTCGACGCTGCTTGGCCGCATGTAGAAGCGGCGCTGGAAAAAAACGATTCGATTCATGTTCGGGCATACGGGGTTTTGCCTGTTACTGAAGAGTTCATTCGCAAGGTGACCACACAGATTTTGCGGCGATCGGGCCGCGACGATCTGATTACAACGGCATCGATGCTGCTCAAAGAGCTGACGGTGAACGCCGCGAAAGCCAATTTTAAGCGCGTCATTTTCCGCGAGCACAATATTGATTCCGACAATGCCGAGCAGTATGAACAGGGAATGACTATTTTTAAAGATAATTTATCAGATGATATGCCCTATGTCTACGGTCCCAAGGCCAAACGCAACGACCTGCATGTGCTGATCGCCATCAGTTCCGATAAGAACAAACTGCATATTGAAGTACAGAACAACACACCCATGAAAAAGCACGAAGAGCAGCGCGTTCGGGAAAAGCTGGCGCTGGCGATGTCGTGCGAAGATTTGGGGGATTTCATGATGAATCATGGCGATGACAGCGAAGGTGCAGGTCTCGGCATTTTTCTCAGTCTCGCTGCACTCAAAGCAGCAGGCGTTGATCCGCGTGTGTTCGTGATTAAGACCGACGGCAAAAAACGAACCTGGGCGTCATTCGAACTGCCGATCGACAGATCGTACAAACCAGAATTGCCGAGGTACTAGTCTCCCGTAATCAAGATAACTATTCACAGATTACAGGCACATCTGGCTCATCGTTAGTTACCGCTTATCTATCAGGGTTAATACCGCAGCGATTTCTTCACGCCAAGCAACCGCCTTATTTACGTCAACCGGAGCTAATAAATAGGTAAATACACGACCTGAAGGCATCGAGATGAGGGTGCCTTCTGCTTGCCACTGTAGTGCGCCGCGAAGTTTTTCTGCGTTACGAAGTGCGGCCGCCGTGGATAATGTAAGCTCTGCACTTACCTTGGCGGTGGAGGATCGCAAAAATGCCATCAGGGGCTCGCGGGCACTGTCCTGAGGATCTGCGATGAAACCGCTGCAACGACTTTCAAGGCAGCTCTTCAGGAACAATCGCAGTGCAAGATCGCGCGCGGTGGTTTCAAGAGTCAGGCCATGAGAATCAGCCGCTGTTGTCGTGATGGTGAATTCAGACTCCTGTATTGTTGAGGTCCCCGTCAACGGGATCGTTCTACCAGCCTCGCCACTGAGATCGCGAGCGAAAGCCGCAAGTTCCTCCCCCGATCTCCACGTGAAATGCAGCCATACTTTCGTCGGCCAGATGCGCAAGCCGCAGTTTGTCGCGCCGAGGTCGAGATAGGAAAAATCCTTTTTGATCAGGTTTACGAGTTCGCAGGTCGCTATAGAATCGAGGCGAGCATCGTTGAAAGAAATCGTGCATGCCGTACAGTCATGGAGGACATGCTGCAGGCTTGCAAGTTCTTCTGTCGAATGAATCCTCCATTCTTCCAAACGAATCTGGCGTGTTTCGAGGCCAGCGTACAGTTGTGCGGCCATAAGCGTGTCGCGAATACCCAATGGAGAAAATACCGGAACCAAGAGCCCCACGGTTATTTACATGAAATAGTTCAATCTATTACTTATCGCGCTCCCATTCTCTCCATTCGGGCCCTTCGAATGCATCCATGGCCGCCTGAATCTGAAGAATCAGCCCTTCGCGATTTTCATGCTCGTCGCTAACGAAGGTCTGACTCATTACTATGCCTGATTCGTTCTCGGTGTCATGCCAGAAGAAAATGGCGTCATCCATGTTGGCTATGCTCCAGACATCCATAATCGTGGTACCATTGTCACGCAATTCAAGCTGAAGCCAAGAAACGAGTTCCTTATCGCACCAGCGCACGGCATCCTCGATTGTCTTTTCTCGAATCAAGCCCCACATCGCTTTCCGAAATTGTTCGCGCTCTTCTGGAGACAGCGCAGCGATGTCTGCGCGAGATTTGATCCGCCGTTTGAGAATAATTTCCATTGGCTTTCCCCCAAAAAAGTCAAAAATGAAAACCCACCGCGAGTCCGCCGCCGGCAAAGTAGAGCGGTTGCGGTTTATCAAAAAATAATCCGCCCTGCGCAAACGCGCTCAAAGATAACCAGTGGGTCATCAGAAAGTTTGCTCCAAGGCGCGACGTCGCGTACGGATTGTAAATGGTGAAAGATTCGGCGCTCACAGAACTCGGGCATGCCGCTGTGCACGTGAGCGTGTTCACGTATTTCCCGAAGTAGTATCCCCCGCCCGCGAGAACGAAAATATCCCAGCGGTTAGCGACGTGCAGGTGATAGCCAACGAGCGCCGCCCCGGCAACAACATCGATGCCCAAGCCGGCCGCACGTATGCGTGAGGCATCGGCGGAGAAGCCGACGAAAAGTTTTCGGTATATACGGTGCTCGACAAGCAGCGAAAGTTGCGGTTGCATGCTGCGGTAGTTGGTAAAGGATGTACTCAGCGGAATCGTGGCGACACCCCCCATAAATAGATTCCAGTTGGGTTCAACCCAAGTGACGACCTGACTGCGGTACAGTTGCAGTTTCTGCTCTTTCGCATGCAGATTCTTTTTCTGAACCTGCTCTCGCGCAATTTCTACAAGCATCTGCACGATATCGTCGGCGACCAGATCGGCGAGTCCAAAAATCGTCGCATCGACCGGGTTACGACGTTCTTTCAACGTGCGAAAGAAGACCTGTACGCCGAGCGATATCGAAGTTCGCACTACGATTTCATTCCTCTGCGCGTCGAATTCGAACTTACCCAGAATCAGAATATCCGTTTTGTGCAAGCGGCAGAAATCTACGGCATCATCGGCATCGATTTCCGGATGTTTTTTCTTGAATTCGGCAATCGTGGCGGCGGTTTTTTTCGGATTCTCACGCTGATACTCGAAACGTCGCTGCAGTGACTTATCGATCGCCTCGGTCAATGAATCGGGCATGTAACCGAAATTCTTACTTTCGGTTTTATCTTCGTAGCGCACGATCGCGACGCGGGCTAAATCGGGGTTTGCTACCAAGGTACTGCGTTGTGAATTGTTGCGGATATCCCCGTGTTCGTCAGCGACTCTTGCCGCGGCGGAAATTCCATTGAGCATCAGGGAGGGTAAAATAATCGAAATTAGCAATGAGCGGTGCCACATATTAATCACCTTGAAAGCAATAGAAGCCCATCGTTGGCGTAGCGGTGCAGGCCTGGCTACCGCCGTTCCAAAATGGCGCCGAAGCTACTCCGCCTGAGTTTATGCCATCGACTCGTCCGTATCGTATGGTGCCGCCACCGGAAGTCCAATTGGTACAATCGGTGCCGGCGGCTTGCAGACCCGTTGTGTTTGTGCCGCCCCATACCGTCGCGGCGCCCGCATTGCCCCCCGTTTCATAGTATTGTATCGCGGACTGCAGTGCCTGGTTGGTGGAATCATTCACGGCTAACAGGCCGCGTGTTGTTCCCGCGCCAATATCTTCGGCCACGAGATTATTGTTCATGTTATACCACGGCCCACCGGCATACTGTTCCGGTGTGCAGGATTTACCGGCGATACTGGTCAGGTTGCATGCTGCGTCGATTGCGTTTGAGCTGAGCCATGCGCGATATTTGTCGGCTCCCGGCATCGCTCTGCCCCTCGCGGTAGCGCGGCAACGGCAATTCGCCTTTTCCACCGGGTCCCCCGAGGTACACGCTGAATAATCGTACATACTTCCGTTGTGCCACGTCGTGCTGTCAAAACCGATGACATCGGAGGCGACAAAAACTCGTTTTACGTATACCGAAGGAGTTCCCTTCAGGTTCGCAGAGGCACCGGTGCTGTCGGAGACCGTAATGGTCATTTCCGGCATCGCTATAGTGCCTGTGACGGTAGTTGGCATGAGTACAGATGTATTCCGGCGCACGTAGAAACTCCCGCCGGAAATTCCTGCTTCAAGATACGAAGGTAATGTACCGTTTACTGTGAGACTGTAAGTATAAGGAGCGCTTCCTCCGCCAGTGTAACTCGGCAAATCGCGTGAGATACCTTTGTTACTGACGGCAATCTCCAAGAAAATCGCTGAACTTAATGCGGGTTTAAGGGCACTGGCAATTTTGCCTTCTAAATTAAACCCGGTACAATTCACGAACCAAAACAAAGACAGCAGCGCTATGCGCATCGAAAAATGAACAGGCATTACAAGTTGTACGATACACCGTGTTCACGGTAGCCAAAAAAGACGAAGATTTTACCAGGCGTACGCGACACCCAAACCGGCGCCGGGTAAAAGGAGCAATGTATCGCGGTCGTAGATGTAGTTCGCAGATATTTCGAGAAATGCCCGCAGGCGCGGATTAAACGCATAGAGACCGCGCGTGGCAAGAAGGGCGGCAGGTACCAGCGTCGTTTCGGAAAAGGTATCCGATTTGGCATTCAGCAAAGCGCCACCGGTACCTAATTCAAACGCAAGAGAAAAAGCCGCCCACGGCAGCTTGAGTTGGTACGCAGCGCCGGCGGTTGCAGAGAACGCTCTGAGGTACGCGGGTGATTTGCGGAATTCTTCAGCCGAAATTCTTGTGAATATTCCATAGGGCGTTTTGAACCACCAGCCGAATGCCACACTGATTCGGGGTGCAACGCGCGAAAAATTTGCCAGTCTTGCGACGGCCAGATCGGCGCCGGCTGAAAAATTCAGTTCGAAACGCCCGGCTATTTTCGGTGCGGCGGTATCTTTTTTCACGCTGCGCGGAATTATCTGTGCGACAAATTTCTTTTCGATCGGCACCTGCTGCATCACCGGTGACAGCCTAACAAAATAGTTCTTTTCATCTTCGGCAGTGAGTTCTGCGTTGAAGATGTCTTGCCCGTCTGTGCATAGAAAATCGTAACGCTGGCCGGTGGTGAGGGCTGCTAACTCAGAGCAGAACAACAGCAGCGCTGCCCCGAATAATTTCATGCCGGGCAAACAAATCTCTCTGCTTGCGGCGCGGGCAACCGTTTTTTATGCAGTGCTTAGACCGTACTGACGGCGGCTAAGGCATCTTGCATGGTTTCATGCAGGGTCAATTGCGACAGCGCCCGGGTGATTTCGAGCGCGTGCACCACCATCTCTTGCGGCTTGATGAGAATGACCGAGCCGCCGCGCTTTTTGAGCTTAATGCCATTGGAAAAAATGACACCGATTCCCGATGAATCAATATATTCGAGGTCGCTGACGTCGATGATGACGTTTCTGATATTTTGGTCGGCGGTGCGTTTTTCCAGCGATTTGCGCAATTCTTGGGCCGAATAGATGTCGAGGTTGCCCGCGGCGCGATAGATCGGTATGTCGGCAAAATCTGAAGGCAGTTCATGCAGATCGAGTTTCGATTTTAATGCCATAGTGTTTCCTATCGTCTCTCCAGAATATCTGATTTTTTAAGTGTGAGTACTTGTCCCATGGCCGGCACGCGCAGGCGCAGGCTCTCGCTGTCTTCGTATTCGAGAAAACCCTTGATCGTCGTCCCGTTTTCGAGTGTGAGGGTTACCGACTGCGCCGGTTTTGTTTTGTTCTCCATCGTTGTCGGTGGTTCTGTCGCCGCCGGTATTTTCCATTCATGAGTAGGATTTCTAATGTCATCAAATAGGCTCAGGTCGGCGCGCGCAATTGTCGTGGTTTTATCACCGCCCGCTGCGTAGCGTTCTGTAAGAGTCTCACCTGCGCTGACATAGAATTCTTTACCGCCGAGAGAAACTTTAACCTTGCCCGTTTTGACCGCAACGAGCAATACCTCTTCTCGTGAATCGACGATGAATTCGGTACCGATAACCGTCACCTCGGCGCGCGGCGTGCGTACCGTCAGGCGCTTCACATCGGCATTGGGCGAGAATGAGAATACGGAGGTGAGTTCTGACGCAGTGACGACGAGATTTTTATCTTTGAGTTCACTCTGCACGCCGTTGGCGTCACGGTAGAAAATATTCACACTGCCGCGGTGGACTTCACTGTGCATGTGCAGCGAATTGGTAGCTTTATGCGCCAGCGTGTTATTGGTCGCATCAGGCCCGATAACGTATCGTATGCCCAAGGCAACCATGACACATGCCGCGGCAGCCAATACAGGTAATTGCCAACGCAGTTTTTTCAGGCGTGCGTTTCTCCTCTCGTTGCGGGCGTGCAGAATTTTGCGCCGCAGGGCAACAAAATCGGGGGTGGTTGATTCGGTCAGATCGCGCGGAAACAGGTAGTGCAGTTTCTCTGCATACGCATTGGCGCCGCCTGCCGCAGGCGTATCACGCAGGTACAGATCGACCGCTGTTTTCTTTTGCTGCTCGTCGCTCATGGCTGCCCGCTCTTATTTATACGTTTTCGCAGTGCGATCAATGCCAGTTTTTTCATATTAGCTCCTGCAGCAGGCGTTTGAGCCCGTCGACTTGCCGCATCAGGGTGCGTTTCGGTATTTTCAGTTCGCTGGAAATCTGGTCATAGGTCAGATCAAAATCTACCCGCAACAGAAAAATGCGCAAATAATGCGGATTTTCCTGCTGGATCTTACGGATAATCTGTTCGCGCCAGACTTTGAAGTCAGTATCGCGGAAGCCGTCGCGGCGGTCGGCTTCTTCATGGAAGTTCTCAAAATTCAGTACCCGACCATGTTTCTTGAGGTAATCGACCGCAAGGTTATGACCTATGCGGAACAAGAAGGCCCTGTGCGTTTCAGGTTTACTGGCGTCGGCTTTCTCTAAAAAGCGGACGAACGTATCTTGCAGCAGGTCTTCAGCGATCGCACCGTTATTGACAACGCGGTAGATGCTGCGGTAGATTGCCGGCGCAAAACTGGCATATGCCTCATCGAACTCGGCATCCGTCATCGCCGCATAAGCCTAAAAACTCACGGCAGCGGCAAATTCTTTTCAAAACCGCACCGCCCAAGGGAAAAAGTTGGCATTGGCGCGGCGTTGTGCTCGTACATCAGTAAATTGTCAGCCTCCACGGGGAAAAAAAATACCAAAACTTCGATCGTCACGCAGCTCTCTTTGCTGTTTCTGACGCTTGCGGTCGTCAATCTGATCGTTACTTGGGTGTTTTCCGGGGCAAATCAGATGCGCCTGATTTCTGAAAAGGCCAACCTTTCGGGTTCGACGGTTGCCTTTGAAATCATCCGGCGCGTTTCACCGCTTTTTGCCCCCGGGCAACTGAAACGCCAAAAGCCTGACATTGCGCACATTGTACCGCGCCTGCAGGTAAGTGCGGCGGATGCCAGAATGCTGGTACCGGCTTTTGCCCTTGTCAGTAATGAATTCGAAGTATTGGGCAATTATCCCGAGAATGCGCAGTTTCAGCTGACAGCAGAGATTTCACAAAATATCCTCAAGGCTGTCCAGTTACGCGATCTGAGCGGGCAGGCTTATTTTGTGCGGCCAGATCTGAAAGACTATTCGATTGAACTTTATATTCCGCTCACCAATACGGGCGCACGTGACCTGGTTTTTATCAGTCGGGTGCGGGTAGATTCGATCGCTGATGATCTGAAAAGTCTGGTACGCCTTGTGGTCGCGACGATCATTCTGATGCTCGTCATACAGGTGGCGATCGGCTTCTTGATTTACCGCATTCTGATCAAGCCCATACGTGATGTCAGCGCAGCGGCAGTCGCACTTGGCGGCGGTGAGTTTGCCACGGTTGCGCTGCCCAAAAGACAACGCGACGAAATTCTACTACTCGTCGAATCGTTTAACGAAATGAGTCAAGAACTCAAGCAGAAAGACGCGACAATACGCAACCAGATCGACGAGCTGCAGGAGAAAAATGACGTACTCGATTTTGAACTCGAAATCGCCGAGCGAATTCAGCAGTCGATCATGCCCGACGCTGACCGGCTGAATGAGATTAATGCCTCGCTCGAATATGTACCGTTAAACCGGGTATCGGGTGATTATTATGACTTTGTCAGACTGGCAAACGGTTCTGTGGCGTTGATTATTGCCGATGCGAGCGGGCATGGTGTGCCGGCGGCTTTTTTAACAATTCTGATGAAGGTTTTTTTCAGCGACCTCGTGCATCAGCACCACGACGCCGGTCAGCTGATCAGGGAAATCAACCGCCAAATTAGCCGCTACCTCGAAAGTACGGGTTTCTATCTTACCGCTTTCGTTGTTTTAGTCGAACCTTCTGGACGTGCACAGTACTGCAATTGTGGCCATCCATCGCCGTTAAAGTTGTCTGCGACGGGTGACATTGCCGAGCTGGGCGGTGAATCTGACGTTATTGGCCTTACGGCGGAAAGTGACAACTATTCGGCCACAGAGATTCAATTCAACCCTGGTGATAAACTGATTCTGTTTACCGATGGCCTGACAGAACTGCGTAATGCTGAAGGCGAGTTTTTGCCCGCAGCGGAAATGCATGACCTGCTCAGGCAAAAGAGTATGCTTTCCGCTTTGGAGATCCGCACAGCGATCACGCAACTGGCCCGGGGTTTTCAGCAGAATGCCAAGGCCAGTGATGATTTTACCCTCGCCGTGGTTTCGATCGACGATCTTTTTCTGCACGAACGCCATGCAACCCCCGAGGCGCTACCGGCTCAAGGTGAGTCGCGTGAGGCAGTCGTGGCTCGCCTGCTCAGACAGATCATCGACATTAACGATGCGCCGAGTTATCATGCACTTTTGGCCAATGTCTATCTGCGCCTCGGCGAAGCAGACCTAGCCCGCTCGACGGTGCAGAATGCCCTTTCGAGGTTTGCCACTAGTGAAGCTCTCGCGCGATTGTCGCGCAAGGTTGGTCTCGTGAAATGACGGCTGCGCTGTTGCAAAGGCCGGCGATGCGCATTGCTTTTATCGGCGCGTTGCTTGCAGGCGGAATTGTGTTGATGCGCCTGATCTACAAAGTCCGCATCGAAGAGTTGGGCCAGAACCTCGAGGCGGCGGCCGATAAGACCATGGCACTGCGTTCATTGGGGCTCATTGCGCGTTATCAACTGATACAGAGCCGAATGAAACAAGGCGAGACCATTGCGCTGTTGCGCAAAGAAACTTCGGTTTCTTTTGCGGGCACCGATTCGCTCGCGGCAGACAAACGCGAAACAGCTCCGGTTGCTTATGAACTCGGCTTAAGCATCGTCAATGTTGTCAATCGTATCGCCGGTGCAAGATTGGTCAGCAGTCAGCGCAAAAGCCGCGCCGAGCTGCTCATGGAAGAGGCTTATCTTCTCGAGTTGCAGCGAAATTTTGCGGCAGCCGTACCTGTCTATGACCGGCTGATCGGCGAAATTCAAGAGCGCGATCACAACCTCGCAAGTTTTGCGAGATTGCACCGCGGGTATTGCCTGTCATTTGCAGAAGACCGGGCGCGGGCAGCCAATGATTACCGTGCTGTCATCAGATCGAACAACAGTGGCGAATACCGCATCACGGCCGAAGTGCTGTTGGCATATCTTGAAGAATTCTCGATGCGTGCAGAGCGCATCGCCAAAATGCCACAATCGGTAGAGAAGGGTAGTGCCTATTTTGATGCCGGTGCTTATAGCAGTGCGATTGCAACTCTCGAGGCTTTGCCGTCTGCAAAAAAAACCTCGAAAAGTTCATACTTACTCGGGCGGTCATATGAAGAAATCGGCAGAGCCGAAAAGGCGCTCGAAAAATACCGCAGCCTGATCAGCGCGAAGCCTGATTCTGAATTCGCCAAACTTGCGAACCGGCGCATTTATGCGCTGGGCTCAGTCTATGCGAGTGGAAAAGATCTCGTCGCCGAATCGGCCACCAACGCAAAACAGACACTTGCCGATACCGAACTGATAAAAGAACAAAAACGCACGCAACCTCTGAGTGCGGCGTTAACGCAGAAACGCGAAGAATTGCGCAGCCGTATTGAACAGGAAAAGGCTATACTCCCGCAGGCAGAACTTGCTCCGGCGCAACCTGCCGCGCGACCTGATCAGCCTGTCGCAATTGCGACTGCCCCTGATAGGGCGCTGCCGAAACCCCGGCGGCCAAAGCCGAAAATTGCTGCTGTAAGGGCAAAGGCAGAGCCCGATGAAGAGCGGATACTCACGCGCAGTGAGCGCAAGGCGATTATCGAGCGCGAGGCGCGCATCGACGAGCTCGTGCTTTCTGATGGCAACCGCCTCTGGGGTATTATTCTGAAAGAATCGAACGACGATATCTCGATGTTGACCGTGATGGGTAAAATGCAGATTGAAAAAAAGCAGATCGTGACCCGCGCTAAAGTGGATTCTCCCCAGGCATTTAAACAGCGTTAGGCGACTGCCTGTTTGGTGACCTTGCGGGGGGCGGAGAGCGTTTTGCCCGTGATCGGGTTCATTTCAGACCATCGGTAAAACGCGCCGTTATCGTTTTTGATAGTCCCCGGCGCTTTATGTATTTTCTTATTGTCCGGTGCCTAAACAATGGTATGTGCTCTCGGAAGAGGAATTTAATCAGGCGTACGAGCAGCATAGCCGCAGCGTGTTTTACGCAGTCATGCGCATCGTAAATAATGATGCGGTGGCAGAAGAAATTCTACAAGAAACCTTTCTGCGCTTTCTGCAAAAAGCAGATTCCGGGCGGCACGAAGAGTTCAAGACGTTTTTAATCCGCATTAGCCATAATTTGGCAGTGGATTATGTAAAAAAACAGGTCAGGCAGCGCAATATTGAGCATTCTGAGAATGAAGCAGACCGCAGGAATTACGAATCAGAAAGCGATGCGCGTGTCCTGCGCGATACCGTGATCGGTCGCCTTTCGGCGATGCATCCGCGGTATGTGAAAATTTTTGTGCTACGCGTTGATTATCAGATGACGTATGAAGAAATCGCAAAAACCCTTGGCATCCCCAAACGCAGTATGATGCGCTATATTGAACACATCAAACAAACCATGCAGGATTTTTTATGACCGAAAAGGCAGACGAAATGCTGCGTTGCCCAGAAAAAAGTTGGCACCAAAAGGGGCCGTAAGCGAGTAATGTAAGGAAGCAAAATGAGCGCAAAAAACGACAAATCGGGGGAGATCGATCAGCTGCTGAATTCTTCATCGCAGCAGGCAAATAAGGCGGATTCACCCCTTTTGCGCGCTTTTGAACACCGGGAGTTGAACAAAATCCCTGATTTTGACCGCCTACGGCGCAATATTTGGCAACGCAATCTGGCAATTGAGGCCGAAAGGCGCCGGTTCAGAAAAATTTATGTTCCGCTGGCCGCTGCCGCGATGACGGCGATTGCCGTGGGTAGCGTTCACCTGTTGCAGAGGCAGGCGGTACCCGAAGAGAATACCGTGGTTGCTGCTGCGGCATCGTCACCGGCGCAGAGTCGTGAATTGCACTATTCTCAGGCGCTCGATGTGAGCGTAAAATCGGCAACCGGGTTCAGCGAGAATATCAGCGCGGATAAATTACAGATAAAGGCAAGCGCGCTGTCGGCACGCTTCAATTTTCACCCCAATGCAGCGCTGCGTAAAGTCGAAATTGTATTACCCGACGTCGTTTTCGAAGTTATCGGTACGCAATTTATCCTGCATTGTACCGAGGGCAGGTCTTTTCTCGCGGTCAGCGAGGGTACAGTCAAAGTTACGGCTTCGGGCAAATCCCGTCTGGTTTCGAGGGGAAGCTTCTGGTTGAAAGAAGGCGATAAACAGCAGCTGAGCAATTATGGTGTCGCGGGGCAGGCGCTGTTTGCGTCATTTTCAGATCCCGGATTTCAACCGCGTGAGACTATTGAAAAAATTCTTTCCGAAAAATCCGCGCCGCCTGCACAATCTGCGCGTGTATCGGTTATTTTGAAATCAGGCAGCGTCATCAGCGGCACATTGATTTCTGAAAACGGGAGCACGGTCGAAATTCGCGCGGGCGCAACCGGCGGGCAGATTCTTCGCTTCAGTCGTGAAGAAGTCGCGGAAATCAGGCGCGTGCGCTGACGCACGTATGATTCTCTTGACGCACTGCCTGATCGGGAGATGGCTGGGAACTCAGTGCGGTTACTCTTTCCCCTGTGTGTGACAATGGTCTGTTCTCTCAGTGCGCTGCAACCGGGAAAACGTTATGATTTTCTTTGTCATGACGGGCAAGACATATTCAACGCCGAATATGTTTCTGAAGACAACAATCGGTATTTCGTAAAGTTATCTGCTCTGGTTACCAGTGTGCCGATCGAAAAAGGTTTTGTCCGGCTTATCCAAGAAAGCCCGAGTGTGAAATCTGAAAAGGTCAGCGAATATGCACTGACGGCAAACGCCGGGGCTTTGGTCGCGACGGGCAGACTGGCAAATTTTTCAGGCTTCGCGCCCGCACTCTCGTTTTCTGGCAGGCGATCACTGCCATGGCATTTAAGTGCTGTCGTACGCACAGATGCAGTGCGCTTTCAACGCGATGCGATGTCGCTGTTTATGGTCAGTTTTTTGCCTGGCATTGAATATGCCCCGCAATATTCGTTGGCGTTGTTTACCGGGGTTATCGGCATTGCCGCCGGCGGCGCGTACATGCAGGGTCTGAGTGAAAGCGCAACCGTGCGGGCACTAATTCCTGCGGCTATTACGTATATGGCGTTTCGTCGTCACCTTACGGCCGCGCTTTTCTTAACCTTCTCCGTTACCGTGTCATACTTTCATGACAAGTTGAATCCCCTTGTGTTACCGGGACTATTTGCTGGGGTGGAGTACCGTCTGTGAAACGAACAGGCACCTACCTATTGTTTTGTCTTCTTCTATATGCGGCGCGTTGTTCTGATTTAGCTGTCACACAGTTTCTCGACGCGGCGGATGCCGATTTGAATAGACTGGCCAAAGTGAGCGTAACGACCAGCGGTTTACGCGGTTCGGGCTTTAAACTCGCACTGCGCGGTGAGACACTCAGCATAGACGCCGATGGTGTGAACGAATTTGTGGGCCGCGTGAAGCGTGGTGAGCGCTATGAAGTTTCTGTGCAGCAATTTCCCGCGACGCCTGGGCAATTCTGCCAATTGGGCAGTGCATCGGGTACCGTAGCAGCGGCCGATATTGCCGTGACGGCCGAATGTGTTTATGGTTCAGCGAATGGCCCGATGGTGGGTGGCACGATCATCAAAGCTTTGGCATTAAGCGGTGCCGCAGATGTAACCCTTGGCGAAATGTTTGCTGGCTTTATCGGCGCGAGCGCAACAACCGATGGCATCGGCACGGCAGCCAGATTTTTGCCGCCGACGCAAATGGTAACCGACGGTACTTTTATTTATTTGCTCGAGTCGAACCCCGTTGGTACACTCAGGCGCATCAACATTGCAACGCGCGAGGTGACTACGCTGACTGACTCTTTTGGCAGTGACGGCATTACGACAGATGGCGTCTATTTATATGTTACCAGTTTTAACAATTGTACAATCAGAAAAATCCGCCTGTCGGATAACACGGTTACGGTGCTTGCCGGTGCGGCAAATGCCTGCGCCTTTGCTGAGGCGCCTGTAGGTCCGGGTTCGGTTGCAAGATTTAACAATCCGGTCGGCATCACCTATGATGGCACATGGCTTTATGTGGCGGATTACTCCAATCGCCGTATTCGGCGCGTTGACCCGGTAAGCGGTGCGAGTTCGACGATCGCAGGTACCGGCGCTGCAACGAGTCTTGATGGTCCTGCGGCCAGTGCAACATTTAACGTACCGCATGGTCTTGCCTATTACGGTGGCAAGTTATACGTCGCAGAAGGGGCCAATCAGGCGATACGCGTCATCGATATAGTGAATGCACCCTATAACGTGACTACACTCGCTGGCACCGGTGCCTGGGGTTGTGTCGAAGGGCCTGGCGTCAGTGCCCAATTTAAGAAGCTGCGGAATTTTGCCATCGACGGTAAGTATATCTATGCCACGGACAAAGAATGCCACAGCGTCTGGAAAGTCGATCTCAGCACGGGATACACAACGGCGCTTTCGGGTTGGGATACCCGAACCACGACACAGATCGGTTCGGGGGCTATGGCGGGTTCCGCTGGCTTCACGGAGCCGATCGGTATCACCTCCGATGGCATAAACCTGTTTATTTCTGATTCTACCGATTTTGTCATTCGCCGCCTTGAATAATTTTTTTGGCACCTGAGATCGGCTAACGCCGTATGTAGCGCGATGCTCCGTCTGTTTTTTTTGCTGACCATTTTTTGTGTCGCGTGCCAAAACCATGTCGATTTTCGTGATAAGAGCGCGGCGAGCGCCGGAGAGTCCGGTGCAGCGAACGGCTCACCGTCTCTGGTATCGCCGCAGCCGGTGAATCTCGTCACAGATCCGGGTTTTGAAAGCGGTACTTCAGGGTTTGAGGGTGGCACCGAAACAGCCACCGTGGTGCGCATTGCCGATGCGCTGCACGGGCAGCACAGTCTGCGTGCGTCCATCACGAGCTACGGCGACAGCATTTGGTGGTCGCGTGAAATGTTCGGCAAAGGTGACAGCTATACGGTAAGTGCGAATATTCGATCCGATGTGGCGTCTGTATCGACGATTAATTTCTGCGCCTTTGTCATGTATGCTGACAATACCTATGCTGCGCAATGTACACCTATAAGTGGGTCTGCCGGCTACAAGGGGCGCGTATCGGCGACACTCGCGCTCCAAGAAAAAGATATCAGCAGTGTGCGTATCCGCATTGAACAAGAAGGTGCGGCTCCGGTTCAGCTAACCCTTGATGAAGTGTCGGCAACCCTGGCTAATTTTCGCCCAGCGACGCCGCCCGATAACGGTGGCGGCGGAGGCGGAGGGGGCGGTCCGGCTCCTGGCGGCGATCCGAATGATGTACCACCGCCTGCGGGAACACCATACCCCGGGTTCACTTACCCGCCCGCAGTCGAAAGACCCTTTATCAAGATGAATGATTTTTATACGGCGGGAAACACATCGCCCGCCTTTGTGCGGTTGCGTGATCAGGTAGACAGCGCCGCAACGATAACGACTGCACTCGCCCCGGCGGCCACCTATGCCAATCTCGTGACGGCCCTCAATGCGCAGCATTATGGTTATTCATGCGTCGATTCAGTGGTGATGTATCGTCTGACCGGCAACAATACTTACATTCAGCAGGCAATCCGCATGACCGACCTTTTCGTCGCTTCGGAAAATGCATTGATCAGCGCCGGCCAAAGACCGCACATCGCCGGAGATTCTTATCTTGAAGTAGGGCATTACCTCGAACAGCTGGCGCTGACTTATGACTATGGATACCACCTACTGACGCCGGCACAGCGCCAAGCATGGGAGACGTACGCAAACCAGACCTTGCAGAATTTATGGTATCCTGCCGCGGCGACTTGGGGCGGAGTGGCGTATCCATGGAGCGGCTGGTCGATTACTGACCCGGGTAACAATTATTTTTACAGTTTTCTCAAGGCGACGCAACTTTGGGGTTGGGCATCGCAAAACACAACCTGGATCACGTTTCTGCAGCAACGGAAGTATACTTTGTTGGTACCGTTCTTTTCTCAACTGGGTGGCGGCGGCACGCGGGAAGGTACGGGTTATGGTACTGCCATCGGCAGCATGTTTGAGAACTATCGTTACTGGCGCTCGTCGACCGGCGAAGATCTCTCTGCGATTTCAACGCATTCGCGCGACACGATCGACTACTGGATTCACGCAACTGTACCCACGCTGGATTATTATGCCGCAATCGGCGATCAGGCGCGCTCGGCAAACCCGCGCATGTTTGATTTTCAGCGCCGCCTGATGCTTGAGGCGGTGGCGCTGAACCCGGCGACGGCGCAGGCTGCGCGCGGGGTCTGGTGGCTTAACCGTGCGCGCCTTACCGATGGCGGCAGCGGCAATGTCATCGGGCGTATGCGGTATAACTACAATTATCGCTTCGATTTGCTCGTACCCGCGACGCCCGAAGTCTCTCCCACCGCACTCTATTACGATGCGTACGGATCAGGCGTTGTGTTTGCCCGCAGCGATTGGACAACATCGGCAAGCTGGTTTGCCACCGTAGCCGGCGTATTTGATCAATCGCATGCACATGCAGAACAAGGTGGATTTACTTTTTATAAGAACGGCTGGCTGGCGATTACTTCGAATATCCATTCGCGTAATGGCATCAATCAGGGCAGCGACGTGCATAATGTCGTGCGCTTTAGTTCAGGTGGAGCGATCATTCCTCAGAATTATTCAACTTCAACGAAAACTTTTACCGATGCGGGTACGACTCTCACCGTCGCGGAAAATCTATCACCTGCTTATAGCAGGCGCGCAGCAGATGTTTCTGCTTGGACGCGCACGTTCGTCTATGACCGCGCGCAGCATTCACTCCACGTCGCCGATAATTGTACCGTTGCTCCGGGCGTTACGGCCGTATGGCAGTTACACACTCCGCAAATTCCCGTGCAGCAGGGTGATGGTTCATGGCTGGCAGGAAATTTGCGCATCATTCCGGTGACTCCGGCTTCCCCCGCAGTGACGGTTGTTGATATGCACGCGGCAAATAACCAGTTCAATTCGGGATACCGCATGGAAATTACCGCCGGAGCTGCCTGTGAATTTGTGGTTCAGTTGCGGGCGCAATAGCCATAATGCGATGTCATCCGGACCGCAACGGAAAAACCCACAACGTAAAGACCCGCTTTGGGTAAAGTAGTGTGTCGAGGAAACGACCGTTGCACCCAATAATTGGTGACATTTTTTTGTCACGCTTACAGAAGCTTGAACGTATGTTGGGTTATTTGCGAGGTTATGGTCTCACCGGCGATTAGAAGATACCTTATTTGGATCGGAATAATCAGTCTTATGCACCATTGCATCGAGTTAAAGAGCAATCAGAAAAGTACAGGTTGCGCCATGCCATTGAAGGTGCAAGACCGCTGTCTCTATTGGGACAACAGCTTTCAGGATGCACACTATTACCAAATCTCATGGGGAAAACCGAACACGAACCTGTGCAAAAGCGTCTTCGCCAAAAAAGCGAATGGCGCAACTAACGAAAGACTTTGCGAATGGAGTCATACTCGCCTGTGGACACGAACGTCATGCGAAAAATTTGGAATTGAAAAATCATACATTTGTTTCCAGTGTTCGGCAAGACATTCAGGCGATGAAGATTTGCACAGGTTACAAGCATATAATCGAAGCTGTACTCAAGGCATGTTGGTGGAAACATCCGGAATCCCATTGGATAGGGTTCTTTCAGCCACTAAGAATCCGGGCGGCGATCCTTGATTCTCACTTAGGTTGCTTGTGCAAATTGTCGCAAGAGCTGTCGCGTTTCGGTCGTGCGAGATCTTTGGGGGATTCGACAAAACGCTGCGGGGAAC
>JAEUSA010000065.1 GCA_016788945.1 Leptospiraceae bacterium | reverse complement strand
ACAAGCGGGACGCTTGTTTTGTGCTCCTCAGGCAGGCGCTTCGGGCACATTTGGTGACGCAAAATGGCTTTACAGATTGAAATAATGACACAAGCGTCACCAAACGTCAGGTAAATTCCGCGTTGTACGCAATAGGCGAACACCATATATGAAGCAAATACTTCTCTTAGTAAGTACATTTTTATGGTCTTCAAAAAGCAGCTATCCGTGTAGCCTAACGCTTGAGTATCCATTGGCCGTGCAACTAGATACAGTGGCCGTGGTAGCGCGAGTGATCGGCTATGTACAATCTGGATCAGCTGTCCGGGCCAAAGTAATACATAAGCCTCAATATCCAGATAGTTTACCTTTGGAAATTGAGATCTCGCTAAATGAATATGGCCCGGCGTGCGAAACTCGGCTCGCAGATTTGAAGACTTTGCAGAAAGAATTTCCTATAGGATCGAATTTCATAGTAATAGGTTCTTATGACCATGACATCGTCAACAATTCTGTAAACATAACTACTGATCGAGGACATTTTGCGGCCAATCTATTTAATGGCAGAGAATCATACATTGATGGCTCCCTGGCAAATCTAAAAAATATCATTTCAAGTCGAGAGGCATGCCAGACTTCAAAAGCCAAATTAGACTGTCAAAATTTGGCCGTAGCTCATGATGCACTGATTCGTGAATTATTGGTTCAGATGCTTCATTCAAGCAATGAAAAAATGCGCATTGAAATATTTGGGACGATAATAAGCTACCCACTGTTCAAGCCCATACACGTAGCTTCGGCAATTGATTTATATTTTCGAAACCCCGCTGCTCGCCAAGAATTGCGAAGAAAAGGCTTAAAACAAAAAAAGAATACCAAAAAGTTGCTTTAGACGATCGCCTACTGCGTACAACAAGAAATACCCGCTGCGCCCCTGCGGTGCCGTGGCTCCTCGGGTGCTCGGCCCTGCGCGCCAAAGATCCCCTGCGCCCGGCCAAGCGTGAGCTTGGTTGTGCCGGGCTCGGGGAGGCGCTCCGGGCACATTGATGGTGCTTGGTATGTGGCTTTTCAGATAAACCTGCATTTTCCGAGTGACGCACCATCAACGTCGGGTATTTCCAGCGTTGTCTGCAATGGCCCGATGAAATATTTACTCAGGATGCGCAATTCTCTCTCCGAGATATTCATTCCAAATCGCAGCCTTGCCCGTTTCCTTTGGCATATACTTGCCATCTAACTTATCAGCTTTTACGAATTTGACCATAAAGTCATGTCTGTATTTTCTTAGCGCCTTGTTCTCTTTGCTTTCGAAAAGCCGCTCAACCCGCCAGATGGCTCCTTCGACTTCTTCCTGAGCGCCATGCGCCCCCCTGCCTAATAGCTTCAGAGCCTTTTCCACGGAAATGGGGTGCCCGACATGGATCGTATTGACATAAGTTATGTCATGAGAAATAATACGCTGCTTAGCTTCTTCGAAAGGTAAATGCTTATCCTCAGTCATCAGATCGAAGGCAACAAATGGTTCGTGAGGCAATTTATATATTGTTCCATGTGCCTGTAGTAGCCATTCGCCACAGATCCTCTCTCTTTCCTTAAGGAGAGCTTTAAACCTTTGTTGTTGAGGCGGTTTAGCGATCCAAGCCGCAAAAATCTGATGATTTTCGTGTGGTGAAGTTACTGCCAAATGCCCGGCTCGATTGAGGGGTAATATCTCGCCGTTCACTTTTGCTACCCCAACATTGCTTCCGTCAATTTTCTCCTGAACTATTATGAGATCATTTTCATCCCGAGCTTTTTCCGTCGCAATTTCACCCTGGCGCGGTTCGCAGTGCTTATCCGCAGGTCCCATTCTCGATCCTGGTAAATGAGGTACGTGGCCATAGCTTTTACGTCCTAAAGGCTTGCCTTCCATAAACCTGAATATTTCAAATCATCAAAATGACAATCAAGAACCCTTAGCATCGGGCCACTGCAGACAACAAATTTTACGCGCTGCGCCGCTGCGGTGCCGTGGCTCCTCGCGTGCTCGGGTCTCCGCGGCAAAGATCGCGGACGACGCGCACACCGGGAGGTGTGTTTTTGCGCGTCGCCGCGAGCCGCTACGACCACATTTTTTGCCGCGAATCGGCTTTACAAATTGATTAATTGACACAGGCGTCAAAAAACGTCAGCGTAAAATCCACGTTGTGCGAAAATGGGGCTTAGATAATTCATACCAAGATCATGAAACAAAAATCCTATTATATTGACGAAGGAAGAATCAAAGACCATGATGTCTTAGCGGCCGTATTTATCTCAGATGTCGAGATTACTGATGATAAATATGCCGAAGAACCTCCAGAAGCCCTTTGGGTACATGAGGAAATACTTTCTCGCCTTATTCTATTCGGCTCGGCCTATCAAATGCATTTTTCGGCCTTAATTCCCGACGTTTATGGAACTTACAACATAAATAAGGCTCAATGCAACGACCTTGCTGCTGAGTTAGAAACGGTGACTGAATTGACAAATGATGATTTGCTCCGAAAATATGCCTTATTGATTCGGGAACAAGCGTTACGGGTCTGTCAGACTACAAAGAGTCAATTCTTGGTAGTCATGGGCAATTAACCCTGCTTGACGCCCCATCATCGCACAACAAGAATTACCTGCTGCGCTCGCTGCGGTCCCGTTGGTCCTCGCGTGCTCGGCCTGCGGTGGCTTGAAATGCGCTGACGCCCGCGCTCTATCGAGTTTAATTGGCGGGCGCAACGCAGCCACCTCCGGCACATCGATGGTGCTTGGTATGCGGCTTTCGTAAGAAGGCAGTATTGATTGTGCGGCGCACCATCGACGTCAGGTAATTCCAACGTTGTCTGAAATAATTGCGCATCAGTGCTTCGTCGCCATCCATGGCGACGCTTGATGGAGAATTTGGACATTGCGGAATTCTGCACCCAAAATTAGAGGTAAGACCACAAACGATTTAGAATTTTTTTGCTATGTAGCGTATTTTTTTGGCAGATTTTTCCCGAGATTTTCGTACTGATCACATGCTCGTGGATTCCGGAAACTTCATTGCAATCGCGGTGATTGTCATATTCGTAGTTCCACTGCCGTTTTTGATCTTTAAAATTCACCGAATTCGGCAAAGCTGGCCTGGCATTCCGTGTGTGCATGTGCAGCGAATCAAGGTCGGCCGATTTACTCTCGTACTTCTTGCGATTTCGACCGCATACGTCGGTTGGGTTAACTTAGTGATTCTTGTCGGTAATTTCTTGCACATTCCAGCATATGCGCAGGTGACCGTATTCTTATCATCATTATTAAATGGATTCATGTTTGGTTATTTTTATTCAATGAAGAAAATACGCCAAAATACAAACGTATGGATTTGTAAAACTGATCCGGACTACTTAGAAATTCTGGAGGGCCAGCAGATTCACCGCATAAAGCCATTACCCGGCTCCGTGACCGTAGCACGAACTCAATATGGCCCAGGCGGCATCATGGCATTTGATTATTTCGTCCACACTGAGAGCATTCGCTTCTGTTTCGCTTTGCCTTGGAGTTATTATTGGAATCTCGATATTCAATACACAGAGACGGCAAAACACTCAGAGGGATTGCTCGTTAAAGGCACTAAAAAACAACTAATCGGGCTTCACCGAAATCTGCAGATATTTGCAGTAGTATAATGCTTCGAACCCAAGTGTCATGAAATGCGCGCCCGGCCCTCCATGTCCGGGCTCGCATGCGCAATTACTTCAGACAACAAGATTTACAAGCTGCGGGCGCGACCGCTCCGCTGGGTCGCGTCCTCGGCCTCCGGCACCTGGACTGCCTCCTCGCGCGGCACAGAAGTGCATTTTGCGCTCGTCGGCAGGTGCCCTCGGCACATAAAGTGACGCAAACAGGCTT